>JAKACM010000132.1 GCA_021821465.1 Bacillota bacterium | reverse complement strand
GACTTGTTGGCTCTCATCAATGCGCAAAATCCGCGACATCCGGCCGATTCGCGCTACACCTTACATTTTGTGCTGAAACCCGCCCAAAAGTTGAAATTTTCACACAAACATTAACTGGGGAAGTCTGAGTCTAGGGAATCATGGTAGTTCCAATCGTGTCGCTGGCATGATGTCTCGCTCGTCACTAAAGCATTGTAACGAAACGAGACCGAGATATCCATGATTAGCAGAACAAGCCTCGTCCGCTATACGGACCAGGCTCCGACGGCGAAAACACTTGTCAACCATTGCCCCGGGACTGGGTATTCACGACTTTCCGAATTAACCGCAGCCGAAATACACGCCCAAGA
This sequence comes from Bacillota bacterium, assembly GCA_021821465.1. Classification (GTDB taxonomy): domain Bacteria; phylum Bacillota; class Sulfobacillia; order Sulfobacillales; family Sulfobacillaceae; genus Sulfobacillus. Next base: position 11,272 of record JAKACM010000132.1, on the reverse strand, counting down.
ATGGAACGCATACCACTGATTTGACATTTCCGTAAATTTCACGTGTCCATGGACTTGACACAAATCCAGCCCCCCTTTTGCTATTTAGAGGATCGCATGTCCTTTCGTAGTGTCCAGTGTACAATTCGGACAGCAGCCGATTCATCGACACCTAAGAGCACCTGATCTCCCGATGCAATTATCGACTGAAGCAACAACGAATCGTTGAGGAATGTCTCGTCAAATGACCAACCAAATGCATAAAAAGCGACACCCATGCCAATATCGGTTGCGGCCCAAAATGATCGGACATCCGTCCACCCGGCAATGCCAGGAGTCGCTCGTCCCTCAACCGCTACCCAATGCCATGATTGCGGTCCTGGCAAGGGTTGAGGCTTTCGAAACAGGTCCTTAACGAGAGGGTGTAGCTTGTGATTGTGATGCAATTTCTGCCATTCATCGAAAGCCTTGGCACGAGGTTGATCTAAATGAATCGTACTATAGCCGTTAGGGAATCTGAATTCTCGTACACTGTCGAACCACGGAAGTGTCGGAGACACGGTGGTGTTCCACGTATCTTGGCTCTCGCGTTCGGGACATCGGACTAGCTCATGATGGTATGTCTTGGATGTCTTACTCGGCCGTACCGTAAAAAGATCGGCACCCAACAGCCACTGCCCCAACCAGTTCAGCTCTATGGGCTGGCTATTAGGATTCAGTACCTGTGACTCACCGCCTACGAGTTTCACAGTATGACTTGATGCTTGAGGGCCACGGTCGACCCGATGAAATGTTAAAGTGGACCCCACCATTGTCCCTCCTTCTCTGGCGTTTTAGAGGACGAGCGGACCATGCCAGAAATTCTATACCCACTGCCACGTAAATTAATTCAATAGTAGCCAATATCAGCGGCGACACGTACAATATTCCCATACGATTTTCGACAATAGGGGTGAATATAAAAGGGTTGGATGAACGGCAGCCCACGAACCCGGTAGCCAGACTTTAGGCTACGCCATGGCCAGCGGTTAAGCGACTCACGAACGTAGGCATCATTGTCTCCCAGAACGGGGCCTGTCCGGCGATCCAGAACAATTCCGCCACTTGGGTCGCAATACCGCCAAGAGTCACCCAAAACGGATGACGGGTCACTCGTACCAAAGCATAGGTAAGAAGCGCCCAAAACAGAACATATTGACTCAATGCCGCTATGGCTTCCACGTCGTGCAAGACAGACCGCAACTCTTGAATTTTCCCGGCTTTCTGCCACCGTCGAATCGTTTCCGGCCTCACGCCCAAGCGTTTGGCAACTTTCCCAATCGCGAGAAATTCTTCCTGTTCCATGCCAATATTATAGTACTTTTAGCGATAATAGTCTATCTTATTCTAACCTCGTCGATTACAATCAAAACTATAGTTGGTTGGTGCGGTAGTACTCTTTCGAAGTTCTTGTCGGCCCAAAGTTCGTAAGACCCGTAACAAGGTGGGGCGAAGCACTAAATCCCTCGCGGATTTTCATGGAGCCAAGGCTCGCCTATCGCATCGCGTTAAAAATCACCCCAAGGCCCATGCACAATCACAGCAAAAGGGATTCCCCGTCTAGTCCCTCAACCCGATTCGCAATCTAAGACTATGGGAGGGCAGACGGCCAAAAGTCTCCCGATTGCAAAATCCGGCACAAATTTTCCACCCCTCTCTTCAAAAGTCGGTAATAAGTCGGACGAGACAAATGCAAAGCTAAGGCGACAGCATTGGCGTTCTTAGAACGCTCAAAGAATGTCCGTTGTAAGACTTCTTGCTCAATTTGAGTTAAAGGTGGAAGGGGAGGAGCATGGAGGAGGGTACGCAGAATTTGGTGCGCTTCTTTGGGACGGCATCCCAATATCTCGGCAAAGCCTGTTTTTTCAAAACCTTCCTCATCGTTGAGAACTTTCAATACCTGACGCAATAAAGCTTCATCAATCGCGTAACTCACATGAATAATGGGTTGATTCAAAGCCTGAATAATCGATCCCACCCACAAAAGAAAATCCCGCTGTCGCATATCCAACACAAAGGCATCAACCTTTTCCCTCACATCGATGGGATGCGAGACAAAGCCCAGGGTTTCCAGTAGTTGCTTCAAAAGAGGGTTTTTCACTCCGATCACCCCGCGAAGTCCCCGGCCCAAAAAAGACAAACCATCCCTAATCAATATACCCAGCAAGTCCTGCGGATTGTAATGCGACTGGTGGGTGTCCACACCCACCAACACACCGAAATAGGTATCTGCATCAGTTCTGTGCAAGGGAAACGCCGTATCTCCTGGTATAAATTTTTTGGTACTCCCGGGCACATATTTCTCAATTAAAGCTTCCGTCTCCCGGTACATCGGCAATACCGCAAAAAATGCCACACACTTCCCCTCGGAAGATCGAAAGATGCGAATGTCCTCATCATAATGCTGGGCAATGTCCTCCAGCAATGCATGGGCCACCGGATAACTGGGCATATCGAGACTCTGCCGTCCCCACTCTTCCAGCATTTGATGGAGATCCTCCAGATCGCCCGGTTTTAGACCGTTTCCGCTGACGATTTGGTCCACCGCGGCCACATTAGCATAAGGACTGGACATAGGCAGGGACTGAGCTGTGATCTCCAACAACAAATAAGCCAGGTTATTACGCTCACTAGCACTGGTGCTTTGCCTATACAACCGGCCCAAGCAATCGAATGCTTTGAGGCGAATGTCTTTTAATCCCGCCGGATCATTGTCTTGCATATAAGCTAAGAGTTGGGAGCGAACAACATCATGAAGACCCAATCCTCCGGGCAAAACCCGAACAAAAGACAAACGGCCTAAATCCCGGTATTGGGGTCCCGTAATCGTTAAGGGGTCGGCTATCATCGTCAATATTTCCTGATTGGCAACAGGCAGCACGGTCAAAATATCAAGAAACGGGTGAAGGCGGTCGTCAGTGACTTCTCTCAAAAGCTCCGCGGAAATGCCGGCCAGAAACGAGTAGTCGAGGTGGCCCTTCATACTCCCTTGGCGCAATAAGTATTCCCCGGCCACCGCCACTGACAATGGATGACCCTGAAGAGGCTTCAATACGCGCTCAAGTTCACCCGAGATGCCGATGCCCAATTGTTCGCAGTAGGTAGACACTTCAGCGGCGGACCATGGTTCCAGCCTGATCTTTTCGATGCGGGACGACCAAACCGGATGGACCTGCCAATGGACCGACAACCCCCGTCGGGACACCAAAGTCAATAATCCACCTTGGTTTGGCAATCGGCCGATCAAATCCTCACGCAACCAGCCCTCCAGTAATTCCATGTCATCAAAATTTTCTATGGTCCAAAAAAACTTCTTGGGCCAGAGCCTCTTGGCATCGGGATTTAAGGGCAAGACACTCGCCGTGATTTCAAACAGGTGATCCAAAAAGCGGACAGGCTGTTTAGGACAGGATCGGCCGTCCATCCAGACAACCGGAATTTGAAAGGAATGGCAACGGGCTATCCATTGCCATAAAAGGGTCGATTTACCCATTCCGGCAATTCCTTGCACATCCCACACTTGGGTAGAAGGAGAGGGATCCTCGAGCCAATTCTGAAATCGCTGTAATTCCTCTTCCCGCCCTATGAAACGTTCGGATGCTTCGTCAAAGCCGGCGTCCGCTAATATGCTCATAAACTACCCAACTTCCTGCCTTCCAACCAAACACGTTTGCCTTCTCACTTCACTTCCGTTTGCTCCGCCGAATTTCCGGGTTTTGCCTCTTTATACCTTGGATGATTTCGTCATTCGGGATAGGGATTCCTGCTAAATCTCCAAAGTGTCGAGATAAATATTCTATATTGCAGTTGTGATCTCACTGCCAACGCAAACCGGTAAAGCGCCAGGCGAATACATTCAAAGAACCCAAAGGTCTATTTCATGACACAAGCACTGGGGTTAAAGAATCCCATCCCAAAATGGTCTCCGGCAATTCCGATCCCCCGAGAGCGATTGTCCGGACAAAAAGTTTTTTACCGCCCAACGCTTCATAAAACCCGACAGCTGGTATGTTGGCCGAGAATACGGCCACGAACATCGTATGGACTTCTTGGGCTTCCAAGTGCCGTGCCACCAGTTTGACTAAACGGCGTCCGATTCCCTGGCTATGATAAGGCGGTAAAATGTAAATTCCATAGAGCTCACCCCTGTAATTCGGCACGGACTCTCTCCCTAAACCGCCCATAGCATATCCGACGACCTTAGAAGTGTCCTCGACCACAAACAGAGCGGGCAACAAATCTCTCAGATCTAAGAGACGTTGAAAGCGCAACTCTGATTCTTTATAGGATAAGGAATCCATGAAGGCATCCGGAATAATTCCTGGTTGTGTTTTTCGCATCGTATCAACATTTACTTTGGCCACGTCACTTAAATCCTTTGGCACCATGGGGCGCAGTATCATCGGATCACCTCAAATTGTTCCCAATCTATTTCTCAGAGCACTGATATACCGACAAATTTTAAGGCATCATGCTTGTTTGCGGATCAGGTTTTTCTTCAAAGCAGCAAGGCTGGTCTACCTCACATGTCAATTACCATGTGCCATGCTCCCACCCCTACGCTCACACTGAGAGGCGGGGCTTTTTGGGACGTGCCCGCTAACGCCGGCATAATGGCCAAGCTCTCCCCGTGTGCCCCATGGTTCTTGATGACGGATCAGGCTATACCCGGTATCCGCTTTATTTTTGATGTGGATGGCGGCATTTTCGTCGCGGTCTAATTCTGCTCCACAATGAGCTACTTTTTCGTGCAATTTGGCGACTGTAAGACGTTGCTGTTCCCGGTTCTGACCGCCTTTTTTACGGTGCGATAATTAACGTTGGGCTTTTTTTAGTTGGGCTTGTGCTTGACGATAGAACTGGGGATAGTCTGCATCGTTTCCGTGGCTATCGACAAACAATGACGGGGATGAATAATCCCCACCGAATACCCTCTCTGAGATTGGTTCTACTGAACCTATAGTCGCTGCGTACTCCACCAATACGGAAACATAATATTTCCCCGGGGGTGTTTGACTGATGGTTGCCGACTTTATGACGGCGTTCTTTGGCAGGACGGTGCAATTTAATCCGGACATCTTTCGGCTTCGGCAGTCGAATCGTTTTGCCGTCTATCAACCGAATCGTACCGCGCCTTGATTGTTCGTCGTCTGGGACTTTTTATCATGATGCTGGCTCTGGAATTGCGGAAAGCCTACGGATGGATCGCGGAAGAAGTTCCGATAAGCCGTCTGCACATTTCGCTCGACATTGGCCAGAGCCACACTATCCACGTCTTTAAGCCATGCGCATTCTTTTTTGAGATCGGCAGGAAGCAAATATTTCGGTTGCTTCCATGTTGCTTTATCGTTCTTGCATCCGTCATAGATTGCCTGGTGATTCGCCAGCATTCGATTATAGACAAAACGCACACACCCCAACGTTTTATGGATGAGAATTTCTTGTTCCGCATGCGGATCGAGACGATATCGGAATGCCTTATTCATAGCTTTTCACCTTGGCTTTCAATCTAACGTCTGACGATTTCCATCGGTGCTCCGCTTGTTGTGAGCAGACAGAAACTTCTCGACCAGAAATAGTCTTTCCATAAAGAATAGCCGATTTATCGTCTCTCGAAGCCTTTAGATAACCAAAAGCTGTGACACACAAAAAGGCGCCCTTGCGGGCTCCTTGTTAAAAGGCAGCTTATGGCCACCCTATGGGATTGTTCCTTCCCGTAACCTTTTTTCTTGCCTCGGGTAAGGATTGCGGCAGTGATCATCTTAGGATTTAAGGCGATTCTATTGGAGGATATATACTGCCCCCCTGATCTTTGAACTCCCGGGCCTTGGTCTTTAGGCCCGCAACAATGGCTTCATCCTCACGAATGTCGTGGTCTTGAGCCCAAGAGCGAATATCTTGTGAAATACGCATCGAACAGAATTTAGGACCGCACATAGAGCAAAAATGCGCCGTTTTGGCAGGTTCCGCCGGTAAGGTTTCATCATGATAGGCTATAGCCGTGGGAGGATCCAGAGACAAGTTAAATTGATCGCGCCACCGAAATTCAAACCGCGCCAAAGACAGGGTATCATCCCACTCCTGCGCCCGTGGATGTCCTTTGGCAACATCTGCCGCATGAGCCGCTATCTTATACGCCAAAACTCCTTGTTTCACGTCGTCCTGGTTGGGCAGTCCGAGATGCTCCTTAGGAGTGACGTAGCAGAGCATAGCCGTGCCATACCATCCGATCATCGCTGCACCGATTGCCGAGGTAATATGATCGTAACCGGGTGCGATATCTGTGGTTAAAGGTCCCAGGGTATAGAAGGGCGCCTCATGGCAAATCTCCATTTCTTTCTCGACGTTTTCTTTGATAAGATGCATAGGTATATGCCCCGGGCCCTCGATCATGACCTGCACATCATGCTCCCACGCAATTTCCGTCAATTCACCTAAAGTTTCCAGCTCCGCAAATTGCGCCCGATCATTGGCATCGGCCAGTGATCCCGGCCTTAAACCGTCCCCCAAGGAGAAAGTCACATCGTATCTCTTCATGATCTCGCAAATCTCTTCGAAATGCGTATAGAGAAAGTTTTCTTGATGATGATACAGACACCATGACGCCATAATGGATCCGCCCCGAGACACGATGCCGGTCACCCGATTGGCCGTTAAAGGAATGTAACGCAAAAGTACCCCAGCATGAATCGTGAAATAGTCTACCCCTTGTTCTGCTTGTTCGACTAACGTGTCACGATACACCTGCCAACTCAGATCCTCCGTTTTGCCGTTGACTTTCTCCAAGGCCTGATAGATGGGCACGGTCCCGACGGGTACGGGTGAATTGCGCAATATCCATTGCCGGGTCGCGTGGATATTTTTGCCGGTAGAGAGATCCATCACGGTATCGGCTCCCCATAAAGTCGCCCAGCGCATCTTGTCGACTTCTTCTTGAATCGACGAACTGACAGCCGAGTTACCGATATTGGCATTGATTTTGGTGTGAAAGTGACGCCCGATAATCATCGGCTCCAGTTCCGGGTGGTTGATATTGCAAGGAATCACCGCACGCCCTCCGGCCACCTGGTCACGAATGAATTCTGCCTGGAACCCTTCACGCAGAGCAATATACTCCATTTCCGGAGTGACTATTCCTTGCCTCGCATAGTGCATTTGGGTCACATTATGGTCCCGAACCGCACGCAGGGGTCGGTGATGGAGGCCTGGAAGCGTTTGTGGGGATTGGCTTGGCACCCCATTGTCCCGCACGGTAGTTTTCGTTGGTGCGGGCTTTGGCATCTGTTCTTCGGTATTGTGCCGATCTCGAATCCATGACTCTCGCAGGTGTGGCAACCCTTGCTCAACATCGGCTTCATAGCTGGGATCAGTGTAAGGACCCGAAGTATCATAAACACGAAAGGTTTGCCCATTACTCAATTCGATTTGCCGCATGGGCACACGAATATCAGAGTGTGATCCACTTAAATAGACCTTTCGGCTCCCAGGAAAGGCCTCATAAGCGTTAGACATTGACATAAAGTTCCCCCTTTGTACTGCCTGTATAACGGGGCCAAACCTTGAGCAATGCCAGGCAGCGGGGACGTTAGCAGATGAAGAAATTGACCGAACACAAAAATATTCCCTCCGCTGGCATTACCCAGATCAGGTTGACGGTCGGCAATGACGCCCTCTCAGCCCACTTGTGAGCTCCCGTATTTCACAATCGTTCAGTGACTTTCCCATTACATTAAGTTACACTACCAGAATCTTGGCCAAGACTCTTCTCAATTCACGAAAAACTTTAGCCAGCCAGCTAAGCTTAGCTTATCACACACCCCCAATTCACAAAAGACGTTTCTTTTTTGACAAAATCAAGAAATACGGAAGTATTCGACAAAATATCGCCTGGAATTCGTGAAAATCCTTGGAACATCCTCAGACTTCGCGATTAATTGTCCAGATCTGACATCCGATTTGCCGAAGTCTATCGCTTTGTGCCGATCGATAATTTCGTATAAATCACCATAATGTGAGATATACAATAGACTTTGACCAGCCTATGACCCATAATTTTGCCGTTATGGCAAAATTATAAGAAAACGTGTGACAAATTACATTAAAAAAGGAAGCGGATTCAATTGAAAAAATGGACGTGGTCATTACAATGGCTGGCTGTGCGCCTCATTTTGGAATTCTGGCGCCGCCGCATGATCAGAACTCAAAACGAGACATTGCGATTACGTTACAGTCAAAGGTGCGATTTATACATTCTCCGTTATTATTCTTTGGGACAACGACTGACAGGGAATATTCCTTCTATGGGTAATTTCTCGTAAATTCTTGGCCGAGGATCAATGGTGAAATGGGTAAACCATAATGCCCTGAAATCAGAACACTCCCCCAAAATACACAACTCGGCCGGGACCGCACAAACACAAAGACGGCATAGGGTTTAGGAATTTCGTCTTTGGTCTTGTGTTGGCGTCCCGACCAAGTTTTAGGAACCAAGCTTGATGCTTAACTGGCTCCATCGTAGAGGGTTGTCTAATGCGCACACTTTAGGATACCGGAGCAAATTGCGCCGCAATTTGCTCGGCGTTTGTTAACCCCGCCGGAATATAGGCCTTAAACAACTGTATTCGCACATATGTGCCATTTTGCTGAAATTGGAGGCGGTTCCCTCCGCCACCCACGCCGTAAATGCTCAGCCATTGGGCGGATATGCCGTTGGGCAGTTGAACTTGTACCGAATTTGCGGGCTTGTACGCAGGCAGGATCGGATTTTTGGATTCCATGACTATCATGTCGTTAAACTCCAGATTGAGCACGGAGTTATTGTCATAACTTTCGTTCAGCGCCACTTGGGGATAAGCACGGGTTGGCAACAGTAAAGTCATGTGAAGCGATTTCGCCAAAGACAAGGCATTACTTTTGACAAGGGCACTGTAATGTATGCTTACCAAACTGTTGGCAGACACCTTCGGCTTGGACACGTGTCGTCCTTCTGTCCTGCCCTGACTCTTCCGGCTCACCACATGATGGTTCTTTGCTGCCTGGGTGCTTTCGCCCAACGCCACAGAAGAAGGGAGGACAGGCGGCAGTATTAAGGACACACCGCTGTATAAAATCCCGACACCCACTGCCCCCAATATGATGAGTGCCAGGGTTTTCAACATTTTCATCATCAATCCCCCCATTGGTTTTCACCTTCCTTATTTTAGGGGACACACCGGGGGAATATCGATAGGTTCGCAAAATTTTTCCACTCATCCATGAAATGGTATCCATATCAAACCCCATGACGGTTAATGGTTCTGCCATCTGTCCCTACTTTCAGGTCTTACCGCCAACTGGCCCAACTTACAGATAAAGTCGTCCACATTCCCAACTTGTCGCACAAGGAAAAACTCTCTTCTTTCTTGAAAAGGATTTGATCATCTGATGATTTTTAGTATCATATACAGGTATGAATATTGTGAACACTTTGCGATTATTCTGAGGAACTTTCGACCGCCACCGCGAGTTGATCTTCGTGCTCTTTGGGTCACGACAAAACCGATATCAAGACAGATTAGAAGGAGGGGCATTATGCCACCCGCGCTGCCACCATTTTTGTTTACGGCCTTATTGGGAATTTCCGGGGGCATTATGGTCCCCGTCGCACTAGCCGTAAATCTTCCTTCCGGCCGTTCTCTGCTAACATCCTTTGTTTATGTCGAAATCTTCAGTTTTGTTTTGGCTATGGGGGGCATGTTGGTATGGAGGCGGATGAAGGCCCGGTTTCACCACATCGGAGCCCGTCCTCTTTTCACGGATCTCTACATGACATTGTTGGGTCTGATGGGTTTTACCGATGCCTTGGACCCTCAGGGAAGTTGGTCCCTAACCATTCTCATGATTGGGGTTTCAGTACTGGGACTGCTCTCCCATTTCCGATCCGTCACCTGGAGTCTTGGATATATCGCTCCACACTGGCATTCTCGGGCTTCCACCGCATTTGCCGTCATGGGACCCAGTCTGATCACCGGTTTTTGTCTCGGCCTCGCCATGCTTTCGGAAGTTGATCATCATCCGGCAATGTTTTCGGCGCTCTCTGTGGTCCTATTTTCGCTTATCGGTGTGTCTTTTTTCTTTAGTGTCTTTTTGCGTCCGTCTCTAACTCTGCCCACATTCACCTCTTTGGTTGCGCTCTTGTACCTGGTCCCGACGGCGGTGATCATCTACGGTATGATAACCCAGCATCTGGGAGTCGTGTCCATTTCTGCCGTCAGTGCCCTAGGGGGCTTGATTTGGCATACCAGGCAACTCTTGCGCAAATTGCCTGATACTCCCTACCCCGGGCTCTTAGGGTTTCAGGCTGCCGAGGAAACTAAAGCTCCTATATCGGAAAAATAGGTGTACAACAATTGTGCAAGATGACAAATTCTCGGATGATTGAGCTAATAATTCCGGATTGCCAGCTTCCAATTTGATAAGATAGATAGAGGATTAAATCCTTATGTGAGTAAGGATATTTGGTGTAAGTGTTCCCTCCCGAGAACCTTCAGGGAGCTAAAGGAGGCTTTTATGGCCATGAGTGATCCCATTTCATTAAATGAATATAAATGTTTTGACTGCGATCAAGTCTTCTTGCTGCCAGCGGGACCCAAAGCTACGGTATGTCCCCGTTGTGCTTCAGACCGGATTCAGCATGGGGGCCAAATGAAGGTCACAGTCATCCCTGATGCTTCCCAGCAATAAGATCGATAAAGAAGGCGCATGACGCGCCTTCTTTTCGATTTTGGGGGCTTCTCATATGACGGCTTTCCCGAAATTTTGTTTGCCTCGTGTTTCCCACATCCCAACAATGAAGAATGCTGTGCCATTCCAAGATGATGCTCTTCGTCTTCCCCAACTGTTCAGTGCCTTTTTCGATCTAATCAACCCAATATCTGGTGCGGAATTTTGGGTTGCCCGAGGGAAATTCTCTCAATCCCTGGGGTATGCTGTCTATTATTTTGCGCAATGACTATACTTTAGAAGAGACATGGACCTCTTTCCAAGGCGGCACCATTTGAGACGGAATGTCCGTCTTTGAAAGTGCCGAGAATCTCTTTTCAACACTCATCTTCGCAGAAAGGATGATCATGACGCAATCCGTTACCATGGACCAGGAATTTTTGTCTGACCAGTATCCTCCCTTGTTCATTCGCCAAATTACTCCGCAAAGCTGGCATGCTCAACTCATCTTTCTTCATGCGTCGACCGTGCACAGTGAATATTACTTGCCTCT
>JAKACM010000131.1 GCA_021821465.1 Bacillota bacterium | reverse complement strand
GCACCATTGGGAACAATTTTTTCCCGCCTCCCTTTTCACCCAATGGGTGCCGTCTCATTATCGCCGAAATCGGCCTGGGACCACGGATCCGTCCCCATTTGCGATGACCTCGTCACGGATTCAGGTATAAGTAAATTGATTCTGTGAGTCGAAAGCGTTATATTGTGCTCTCACGCCATAGCGGTGAAGCAAATTCGCTACCGCCGCATCCGGCACCGTTACAGCCGGTCCAGGCTTCCCATTATCCACCCAGTCGTACCCATACATTCCTATAGCCAAGACGATCTGATGGGCACGCACCTGTCTTAAGGCAGCTGTAATATTGTCTTTAACCCAAGAAAATGGTGCTACCGGTCCCGGAATTCCTCCACTGTAGTGATGGTCATAAGTCATCATGACCAAATAGTTGGCATTTGCGGCAAGATTTCGATAGTCATATGCCGCATTAACGGAAGAAGGCACGCCCACAAGAGGAAAGACACACACGGCAATAGTTTTGTGCATTGGCCTGAATTTCCGGGCCAGTAGCTTAATAAACAATGATAACCCATTCCGAGCGGCTGGTTTCAACAGCTCAAAATCAATATCCACGCCATTCAAATGATACTGCTGCACCATGTGTACAAGTGTGTCAACAGCATGGATTCTGGCAAGGGGGTTGAGCACGACCTGGGAATTTCCTCCCGTATTGATAAAGAGGGGCACCAAGGCAACATGGTGTTTCAGGATCAAATTCGCGGCCGGCGGATCATAACCCGTATCCGTAACCGAACCGTTTCCGTTTACGGAAAACCATTGAGGACTTACGGTGGTCAATTTCTGAATATGGGCACTCAATGCCGAGAGAGATCCGGAATGAGTTTGCGCCGTGTTATTTTCATAAAAGCCTATGATTCCCAATGCTCGGACTGTTCTCTGTCCAGGATGCCATATCAATCTCACAGTAATCAAAATTATGAGAGTAGCTCCGAGAAGCCAGAGTATATGGTATTTATGTCTACTCCACCAAACTTCCCATGCATGGTCAACCACGAACTTCCTCCTGGCCGTGCCTTCAGTTTAACGGACATAGTATGAGAGAAAAAGACCAACTTCATTCAACAGTTCCCGGGGCTTCCCGAATTCTGGCGGTTATGGCGCAAACGTGAACGCAACAAGCGATTTTCCTGCTCCAGCTGTCTGATATATTGTTGCCGATTTTGATCCTCGGTACTTAACAGATGCAATAGGACACGCCGACTAGACCTCAAACGAAGAAGTTTCTCATGAAGGTGGTTGATTTCTTCCATCAAGCGTGCGATCTCATCGTCTTTATCGCCATATATCATGATTTTTTCACCCTCTTGTTTGCAATTGTTTTGTTGAGCTTAGTATACCGTTATCATTGGGAAAATATTCCTGACAAGAATTGAAGGCATCTTGGGAAAAAGCCCACATGTTGTCAGCATGTGGGCGTTTTATATCTATAGCGTCTCACTCAACACGTCACGATATCTTGTGAGCCAGTTCGACAAAAGTTCGTACCATCACTCCGGTAGCGCCATCCACCGCATTGGTGGGTCCTTCCTTGGTCCACGCAGTACCTGCGATATCGAGATGTACAAACGGAATACCTCCGGCGAATTCTCGAATAATCATCCCGCCGGTAATGGTGCCGGCATCTCGGCCCGGTGAATTCTTAATGTCAGCCACTTTGGATTTGTATAAATCTTTGTATTCGGGATATATCGGCAATCGCCAAATGCGTTCTCCGACCGTCTCACCAGCTTGTAGCACTTGATGTGCCAACCCGTCGTCATCGGCTACCATACCCGTAGCTTCGTGTCCAAGCACAACAAGAACGGCTCCGGTCAATGTTGAGGTTTCAACAATCCAGTCCGCGTTGAGATGAGCGGCATAACTGACCGCATCGGATAATACGACTCGTCCTTCGGCATCGGTGTTGGTAATCTCGATGGTTTTGCCGTTAAAGGCGCGGACAACATCCCCCGGCTTGTAAGCCGACCCCGAAGGCATATTTTGAGCGAGGGCCATCAAACCAATCACATTGACGCGAGGCTTCGTCTCGGCAATGGCACACATTGCCCCCAGAACCGCTCCGGCCCCTAACATGTCATATTTCATTTCGTCCATGGCTGCAGAAGGCTTAAGACTGATACCCCCGGAATCAAATGTAATTCCTTTCCCAACCAGTGCTAGGGTCTTGGCCGCATGGGCGTCGTAACGCATGACAACCAGACACGGCGGATGAATGCTGCCTTGTCCCACCCCCAAAAGAGCCCCCATCTCTAACTCGCGCAATTTTTTCTCATCAAACACTTCTACGCTGAATCCGTGACGATTCCCTGCGCGGACAGCCTCTTCCGCCAACAACTCCGGATACAGCATATTGGAGGGACGATATCCCAATTCCCGCGTCAGATTTTGCTGATTCGCCACGACAACTCCAAAATCGAGGGCTTGTTGAGCCGACTCCGGGCGATTCACCCCACTAATATGCAAATCCGGCAAATACCGGTCTTTTGATTCTTGGTGGTACCCTTCAAATTGCCACGCCCCTAAAATCCAACCTTCTGCAGCGGCTGTAACAGCATCCTCTTCGCTAAAGGATCCCCGAGGCAGACCCATAGCCACCGATCGCACTTTCATCTTTTCCGTAACCTGAGCAAGGTGTCCAAAAATTTTTCGCATGCGATCCGTTGTCAATGCGTTTTCAGGTCCCAAACCCAAAAATAAGATTCGCTGACCTGAGGAGCGGGATGCAGGCAGAGCGCTGAGAGTTTGCAGCATCTTCCCTTCAAACTCCTTGCGGGTGATCGCATCATGCAATAATCTTTGGTATTCGTCAGAAATATGTTCCAGGCGAATTGTATTGTCATCTTCGTAAACGCCGATTACGGCCAGATCGGACTGCACAGACAATAGATCGGTCGTCTTGGCAATATGTACTTTCAACACCGTCTCCTACCTTTCGTAAAGTGGTTCAACATGCTCAAATCTTGAGCTTTGCATTCAACATCCTCTGTCAGGGGAAGGACACCGCCGTCGGGCAATCACGATATTGACAATTCACAACCAGTCATTCAGCAAACTTTCGTTTGACGTGGTGGACAGCACATCTCTACCCGAGACCCCCACAGAAATGAACCAAACAGCACAAGCCGTGGTACCCGGGTCCACGTGTTCGTTCATCCGGCAACATACATGATCGGTTAAGTCAGGTGACAGGGATGAGGCCCCAAAATCAGTACCGTAATGCACCTTCTGGCTGCGTGCACTGACACTCAATACATCAGATTACCGCCCTGTCTTCCCCCGACGCGGTCCAACCTGACTTATCTGGGGATGTATGTCCGGCAATAGTCGCCCTTCACGCTTCCATCGGCGCAGCGTCGTTGACGTAACTCGTGAATACTCCCTAATTTTCTTGTCATGCCCTACTTTTACATCATCGGACAACATTATACAAGATTTAACTAAACTATGTTAACCTTGCACTGCCGTAGGCTGTAAACAAGTCCCCTGACTTCTCAAAGCACCCCCTCGTGTACGCGAACAAATTACCGCCATACCAATATTAGGCGTATCGTACAGATTCGTCAAAAGCAGTAATATTAGGAGATGTTCGAAATACAATCAGGGCCATGTACGAAACAGAAACTCCAAATAATTTTGTCCAAAAATCCGCTGAACCGTCTCGTCGGACATTCCTCGCGCACTCATCCGGTCTGCCAACACATTCAGAGCAGTCACGTCCTCCAATCCGGCCACCGGAGTCTGAACGCCATCGAAATCGGATCCTAGACCGAGGTGACGGTCGTCTCCGACTAAATCAAGATGATATTGCATATGGTCCACAACGCGCTCCACATCTTGATGTCCTCCTAAAAATTCCGGGACGAAGGTGATCCCTTGGATCCCCGCTTGTCTCGTGAGAGCCAGAATTTGTCCGTCGGTGAGATTTCTTCGGTGGTCCGCCAGTTCTCTGCAATTGGAGTGGGATGCGATTACCGGTTTCTCCGAAATCTCGACCACATCCCAAAACGCGGCGTGTGCTAAATGTGACACGTCCACAATGATTCCCGTGCGGTTCATTTCCTGAATAATCATCCGCCCGGCCAAGCTCACACCTCCGCCTCCGGGGTCTTCTCCGGCCCCATCGGCCAGGGCATTGCGTTCATTCCAGGTTAAACTCATCAGGCGAAATCCCAGACGATATAAGACACGGACCATTGCGGGATCCGTCCCCACAGCTTCGGCACCTTCGATCGACATCACTACTCCGATCTTATCGGAAGACAATACTTGATCGAGTGATGATCGATCAAGTATTTGCATGACATCTGCAGACGAATTCTCAATTTCTTGATAAAACTGATCCACAAATGCTAATTGTCGGGCTAGAGATCTCTCCGGTTTATATTGCGGTTCCACCCAGCACGACAAAAATTGCAATTTGTGACCGATTGCCCGCATTCGCGGAAAATCAAGCTGTCCTTCGGTTTTTTGTTCATATAAATGACGATTTCCCTTTAGCGCTGCCAATAAACTGTCTGCATGTGTGTCCACAACGGGAAATTCTTGACCATGCCACCACATGTCTAGTTCCCTCACTCCGTATAGAAAATTCTCGAAAGTCCGCGGCATAAGCCGGTGATTTCGTCAATGTCCACGATGATCCCGCCAAACTGTCCTGGTCCACCGGCAGTTTCAAAACGCACGGGCATCTGCGTACGCAGTTTTCGTATCACGAGTTCGGTTTTCACGCCAATAACCGAATCTCGCGGACCCGTCATACCTAAGTCGGTAATAAATCCTGTGCCGTGAGGCAAAATCCGTTCGTCAGCAGTTTGCACATGGGTATGCGTGCCAACCACCGCCGAAACTTTACCGTCAAAATACCAGGCCAGGGCAGATTTTTCGGATGTTGTTTCAGCGTGAATATCCACCAGAACAATACGAACTTCCGGGGCAAGACTGTTCAACACGCCATCAACCGCCAAAAACGGATCATCATAGCTAAACGGCATAAATGCACGGCCCGCCACATTGATTACCGCCACCGGCACACCGTGACGGCTAGTCACCACATAGCCATGACCCGGTGTTGACCGAGGCAAATTCAAAGGACGCAGCACAGCAGGAATATCATCCAAAAACTCGAATACTTCTTTTTTGTCAAAAATATGATTGCCGGAAGTGAGCACATCCACGCCCGATGATAACAATTCATCCAGCACTTCATGTGTCAGTCCATTGCCTCCGGCCGCATTCTCACCGTTAGCGACAACCATATCCACATCATTTTCCGTCCGAATAACGGGAATGGCCGACTTCAGCATTCGCCGACCTACCTTGCCCACAACGTCCCCTACCACCAGAAGCTTCATTTGTTCGTCCGGAAAACCCCATCCGAGACACAAGATGGCGCCATTCCCCTCTCCTTTCTCCGGTAAAATCTTTACATGAATTAGGCGAATACCCCTCTTTAAACATATACAAACTCGCTCACATTCTTTCGGCTCCAGCACACATCCCTTGCGCAGATCAGAGAACTCTCGTCAACGACCCCGGCCTACAGGCCGGAGCTTGGATCCGGACTCCGCCGCAATTCGAGAAAACGGCTAAGCCTTCCCGATTTGGCTTCCGAATCCGACCCATCAGGGCTAGCTGACACCATCCAGTCCTGCCGAATGAGGAGCGTGCGGAGGGTGACATTGCCGGCCCCCACCAGATCGGATGAAATTTGGGTGTATGGCAAATATCGTGATGACTTCACCTATCAAGTTCAACCCTTGAACCCAAAACAAAACCGACCGACCACACGTTCCCTGGGGTCTGAAACAGTATTCCTCCAGATTCGCGGAACAAGGAAATTCCTTGACTTCCGCCAAGGGTAGGAATCTCCTGTCTAGGGAGAGTAAAAGGATTAAGTGTTAAACACCACGACCCGACCTTCATCCCGCAATGCCACCAGATGACCGTGTGCATCTTGATTGAGGGCTTCCAGATTAGCCTGGATGGTTTCTTCCTGAAGCATAAGTTCTTCTTCCAACAGGTCGTGAGTATCGGTCACAACATCTTGTTCAAACCAGTCATGGAGGATTTCAATCATCATGCCCACTTCTTCCACTGAAACTGTGTCAATGTCCCGGCGCAATTCTACAATGGTTGCTGTATCCCAATCCAGCCGATCCAATTCAATCACCGACAGAGGGCGACTCGTGACCCATCGGTAAGTTTGCAACACATCAACGAGTTGATCGGTTAAGCTAGACCATGTCTCATCGGACAGTGCCCTGCGAACAATAAACGTCATATTCAATGTGCGGTCATCCGGATTGAATTGGACGCTGTTGATTTCCGGATAGCGCATCATAACCGTAATTAGTGCTCCGAGCCCTCGTGTGCTGCTTCCCCAACCTGACGATGATAGGTTCATTCGGCACCCTCCCTTTCCGCTGGTTAGTCGTCCTTGAGGTTATCATACGTGTCATTCACCGATTCAGTCAGTTTTTCCTGTATTTGATCCCTCACGAGATCTTCACAATACAGGAGCCCTCCACTCTTCGGTGTTATCCAACTTATTTTGAGGATGGAGTGACAAAAATTTTCTCTTTAATTGGGCGGGTGTCTCGAAATGTCGTTCATCTTTCACACAAGCCTCGACAGGACACACCTCCACACACTGCTGGGTCCCGTAAAAGCCGAAACATTCGGTGCAAGTGCCGGGATCGATAACATAAATGAACGAATCCTCGCTTATGGCTTCGTTAGGACATTCCGATTCGCACGCCCCGCAAGCGATACATTCGTCAAGAATCTTCAAAGCCATACTGGCTATAACTCCCCTTCTGTACCCTCTTCCGCCCACGCCACCAATTTCGAAGCCAAAGCGGCAGGGAATCCCCGACGAATCAAATAACGGCCAAACCGACGACGCTCCTTGGGTTCGTTCATATCGTACCGCTCTTCTAAGGCTTCGGCAATCTTAAGCCAGTCTATATCCGCAAGCCATTGTTCGAGAACCGGTTCATAGACCTCCGGGGTCAGCCCCCTGGAGATAAGATGATGACGAATCAGGGCGGGACCCATTGTTTTGGATTCCACACAATGCTCAACAATGTGATGCGCGAGCCTAACGTCGTCGACCCATCCTTCTTGTGCCAGCCGCTCGACGGTATTCTCCGTGACTAGCGTATCAAAGCCGGAGCGCCGCAATCGGTCCGTAATCCGAGCCTTACTATAATCATGATATGCCAGCCAGCGCAGAGCGCGAGCGTAGGGATCTTTACTCGCCACCCTGACCATCCGAATTTTCTGCACTCACACCTGAAGAACCCGTCTGAAAATGCTGACGAATTTTTGCATCCAATTCGCGCGACAGTTCGGCGTTGTTCTTGAGGAATTCACGAGTATTTTCACGGCCCTGACCTAGCCTCAAATCCCCATAGGCATACCACGCCCCACTCTTTTGAACCAGCCCAATTTCTACGGCAAGGTCCAGAATGCTTCCTTCTTGTGAAATTCCTTCGCCGTATAAAATATCAAATTCCGCTTGCTTAAACGGTGGTGCAACCTTATTTTTCACAACCTTCACCCGAGTGCGGTTGCCCACGACCTCGGTACCTTGTTTTAAGCTGTCAATCCGGCGCACTTCTAAACGAATAGATGAGTAGAATTTGAGGGCTCGGCCCCCTGGGGTAGTTTCGGGGTTTCCAAACATTATTCCTACCTTTTCTCGAAGCTGATTAATAAATACGGTAACCGTTTTCGACTTAGAAATCGCTCCGGTAAGTTTACGCAAGGCTTGAGACATCAGACGTGCCTGCAAACCGACGTGAGCATCACCCATCTCTCCTTCGATCTCGGCGCGGGGCACCAAAGCGGCCACGGAGTCAAGAACCACGATATCCACAGCTCCGGAACGTACCAGAGCTTCGGCAATTTCTAGAGCCTGTTCCCCTGTGTCTGGCTGAGAAATCAACAAATCGTTAAGATTCACCCCGAGTTTGCTGGCGTACAAGGGATCCAAGGCATGCTCAACATCAATAAACGCCGCTACCCCTCCGGCTTTTTGAGCTTCAGCAATGACATGTAAAGCTATTGTGGTCTTCCCGGATGATTCCTGGCCGTAAATCTCGACAACTCTGCCGCGGGGCAATCCTCCCACTCCCACGGCTATATCAAGAGGCAGACAGCCCGTGGAAACAACATCTATGGCCGTTTGCGATGACGCCTCTCCCAAACGCATGATTGAACCTTTGCCAAATTGCTTCTCAATTTGAGCAAGGGCCAAATCTAATGCTTTATTTCGGTCCATCGCCATAGCGGACTTTCCTCCCCTGCTAACCTACCTGTAAGGCCTACTCGTATAATGCCAAGTCACATTTCGCGGTTATCTCGGCCGAGCCGGTTCCATATTAACAGACTTTCCTCGTATAACGATGGATCCCATATTCTGAAGCACTTTCGTGGCGGCGTCTTTAGGCATTTCGACGAACGTAAAACGATCATAAATGTCAATCAACCCAATCACGCTCCCGGAAATGCGTGCGCCTTCGGCCAGCCCCCGGACAATATCCGCAGGAGATACCCGGTCCATGCGTCCCATGTTCAAGAACATTCGAACCATGCCGGGTTCGGCTCCTGTTTCACCGAACTCTCCTGCCTGCGTTTGGTCATGACCCTTATCCAGCATAAGACGTAATGCGGCGGCGGCAATGTCTACGCTATCATAGGACTGAGCCAATTCCATGACAATATCCTGATACGCCGGCAACACGCCGCGTTCAATTTCATCAGCCAGTCGGTTTTTCAAAGCTTCTCTTTGTTTTTCCGCCACATCTTCCTGAGTCGGGAGAGGACGCCTTTGCAAGCGTACCCGTAAAATCTTTTCCATTTGGCGGAACTGCCGAAATTCTTTTGGCAACACCATTGTTATGGCTGTTCCGGTACGCCCCGCACGGCCCGTTCTTCCAATTCGGTGAACATAAGCCTCCGTGTCTTGGGGCAGGTCGTAATTGATGACATGAGTGACGTTGTCAATATCCAATCCCCTGGCGGCTACATCTGTCGCGACCAAAATTTCGCTGGCTCCGTCCTTAAAGCGCTTCAATACGCGATTACGTTGCACTTGGTTCAAATCGCCATGGGTAGCCTCGGCAGAATAGCCACGGGCCTGTAACCCTTCCGCCAATTCGTCGACCCGTTTTTTGGTACGGCAGAAAATAATTGTCCGTTCGGCACTCTCCATGTCCAAAATTCGTGATAGTCCGTCCAATTTTTCATGTTCTCGAACTTCATAATAAACTTGTTCGGTTTTCGGCACGGTTAGCCTTTCCGGGCTGATTGAGATATGCTTCGGATTTCTCAGGTACTTACGTGCCAAACGGACAATGGCTTCGGGAACGGTTGCCGAAAACAACAAAGTCTGACGATCGCCGGGAACGTTTTGCAAAATAAATTCTACGTCTTCAATGAATCCCATGTCGAGCATTTCGTCGGCCTCATCCAGAACCACCATCCGAACAAACTCCAACTTTAAAGTCCCTCGTCGAATATGATCCATAACCCGCCCCGGCGTGCCGATGACAACCTGGGCTCCGTGTTCTAAAGCTTTCAGTTGACGATCATAGGATTGACCTCCGTATATCGGCACGACTTTAACGCCGGCATGGCGCCCGATCTTGGTAATTTCTTCGGACACCTGAATCGCCAGTTCTCGTGTCGGTGCCATCACTAACGCCTGCACCCTCTTGCTACGGTGGTCCAAACGCTCTACAATAGGCACTCCAAAGGCCGCTGTTTTTCCGGTACCGGTTTGGGCCTGACCAATCAGATCGCTTTCTTCCATAATTAAGGGAATAGTCCTCACCTGGATAGGTGAGGGTTCTTCAAATCCCATTTCTTCCAGTGCCTTCAATACCGGGACGGATAATCCCATACTCTTGAATGTTTCCAGTTTCACGGATTCTTGTTCCATTGATAACTCCTTTATCGTTGTTGAGTAGATGAAATAATTCCTGGTACTAGGGACGATAGATATCAGGAAGATCTAACATGTCCCATAAGACAGTTAATGTAAATTCGACGGCAGCTTCGCGTACACCTTGACGATCCAAGGCTACGACACGATGTCTCACCCGACTGGATTGAGGGCCAACAACTGCTGCATAAAAGGTGCCGACGGGATGTTCTTTATCACCCCCGTCAGGTCCGGCATAACCGGTTGTGCTGACGCCCCAATCCGTACCGTATTCACGTCGAATAGCTGAAGCCATAGCCTCGGCACATTCTGGGCTGACTGCCCCGTGTTTCTCAAGAATATCAAGGGGAACTCCTAGCAGATTTTTTACGCGATCAATATATGCTACAGCTCCTCCGACCACACAACCCGAAGCTCCGGGGACATTAATGAGTCGCGCCAAGAAAAGCCCCCCTGTCAGAGATTCCATGGCGCTTAAAGTTTCTCCCCGCCGAATCATGGTTTCCAGCAACACGTGAGAGCGACTGGCTTGATTCAATTCGTACATTCGTCCCGAGACCTTTTCCCGAATCCAAGCCGCGGCTCGCTCATTTAATACCCATTGTTTCAGAGAGGTTGAGGTTTCTATTCGCACTTCAACCCGTCCGGGCTGGGCATAAACGCCCATTTTGGGATGTTGTCCTGAAAGTAGCGGTAATAGTTGATGCGCCAGTGTTGCTTCGCCCATCTCAAAGGATGTCAAGGTCCTCCGAATGACTTCTCCGTGTCCATGTCCTTGCTGGAGCCACGGCAACAAAAAATCCCGGACTAACCCTTCAAGTTCTCGCGGCGGGCCCGGCAAGAGAATCGTCACTCCGCGAGAGTTCTCAATAAGTTGTCCCGGCGCCTGTCCCTTAGGATTTTGCCAGACTGTTGCTCCCGTGATAATTTGAGCTTGTCGTGAGACTGATTCCTGCCATCCGGGACTTCGTCCATGACGGGCGACAATATAATCCGCCGTCGCCGAATCCACAACTAAATCCCTGTTATAGTAGTGCGCTACCGCATCTTTCGTGAGGTCATCGGCGGTGGGTCCCAACCCTCCTATTACGATCACAAGATCCACCTGCTGATGCATCCATTCCAGTGCTTGACGTATGGCGTCCACATCATCTCCAACAACCACATGCCATTGAGTATGAATCCCGACCGATAACAGTTGGTGTGCCAACCACGCGGCATTGGAATTGATGACTTCTCCGTTTAGCACTTCATCGCCTACCGCCACGAGGCCGGCAAAATTAAACATGCCTGTCCCTCCGTACTATCAGGTATTATGATCATGCCATATTTAGGATGGAAATACAACTGCCGCCCTCCGAGGACTACGAACCTCACAACCGGCCCCTTTAGACGCCGAAATAGGTAAAATGTTAAGACGCCACGAGGGAACGGACTTGCTCTCCGGACAATGTCTCATTCTCTAATAAGGTATCGGCCAATTTTAACAATTTTTCCTGGTATTCGGTTACCTGAATCCGTGACAGGAAATTGACCCACCGAGTGAGTGTGCCAATATATGACATAATCTAGCAGAGTATGGGATCATCAAAACGGAACGGGACAAATGAGGGATCCGAGCCGGTCTGCACTCT
>JAKACM010000026.1 GCA_021821465.1 Bacillota bacterium | reverse complement strand
ACAGGTGCTCGCGCAAAGTTCTCGCCCCTAGTGGGGGGCAACTATCGTCGGAGAGCCGGATGTGGGAAAACCACAAGTCCGGTTCGATGAGGGGACGGCCCCGGTAGGGGCCTCCTACTCTACCCGTACTGTTGACGCACATCGCCAAGTTGTCGAGCCCCAGATCAATCGCCAAGGCAGACTCTTGCGACACCTCTTGCGGCGCTTCGCGGGCTTCATAGACGAATTGCATGGGGAAGAACCGCGCACGTTCTATGGGGATGATTCGCACTTCTTTGATGGTCTTGTCCCGCAATCGTGTCGGAAAGGGCACTTGGATGCGTTCCCAGTCCGGATGCGCCCGGGCGAATGCATGCGACAGGGGAATCTGCAAGTACCCATCCTTAATGACCATAGCATTCGTCGAGAGAAGGAGTGGAAAATAGCCGTCTTTCTTCAAGTAGTGAGGAATTTTCACATCATGGGAATCGGTATTCACCCTGCTTCGCTTTCTTGAGCAGGGTGAAGAAAGATCGCAACGAGCGATCCACGACTTTGAGAATTTGTTGACCGACCCCGGCCTGCAGCAACGTGTAATTCGTTGTCCTTTACTGCGGTCAAGAAAAAAAGTATTGCCGAATCGAATACAAGGCGACATTGTAGAGATTCTTCGCATACCGACACATTTCGCGCAAGGTTTCGTATTCGATTTTCGTTAAGCCTTTAATCTGATTGCTTTGTGTCAGGTACACCAGAACCACATTCTTTCTATGGATACATTATATAGCAACCATCCGACTGGAATCAACCCAAAATTTCGCCTGACAGCGAGCGCCTCATATCCCCATCGCTGAAGCCAGGGGTTTTACGGCGCATTTGATAAGAAAAATGGCGTGCCAGTCTTTTTGCACGCCATTTCGAATGTCCTCAAACCTGCGGGTGTTTATCCTGCAGCCTCTTTTTCTATTTGTTGCTTGATACGCTCTGCAATCTCCATGAACGCTCGACTGGAGAGAGAAAGGGGTTCGGATATTACCACGGGAGATCCCTCGTCGCCGCCTTCGCGAACGGTTGTTTCCAAAGGAATTTGTCCTAAGAGAGGAACTTTGAACAAACCGGCCAGGGTTTTTCCGCCTCCGGATCCGAAAATATACATACTCTCACCATGGGGACACACGACATAGGACATGTTTTCGATGACGCCGATGATTTCCTGTTGTGCACGCACTGCCACGTCCCCTGCACGGTGAGCAACATGGGTTGCCACTTCCTGAGGTGTTGTCACCAAAACCAGTTTAGCCTTGCGGATTTTCTGCGCCACATCCAAGGCCACGTCCCCTGTTCCGGGAGGCAAGTCAACTAACAGATAGTCGAGTTCGGGCCATGCCACGTCCGTAAAAAACTGTTGCATCATTTTTCCCAGCATCGGTC
The DNA here is from genome assembly GCA_021821465.1 of Bacillota bacterium. Taxonomy (GTDB): domain Bacteria; phylum Bacillota; class Sulfobacillia; order Sulfobacillales; family Sulfobacillaceae; genus Sulfobacillus. Next base: position 47,830 of record JAKACM010000026.1, on the reverse strand, counting down.
CGCGCCATACGATAGCCTGTCCTTCTTCGACAAACATACTCATGGACACCAATTCTATGCCATGAACATGCCAAGGGATGATTTGCTCCCTTTCGTTGACCCGGGCTTTTTCTTTGGCACCAAACATACGACCTTGGGAAAAGCCGTAAATATCCATGTCAATCACGCCGACACGGGCACCCTGTTCTTTTAAGGCTACCGCTAAATTCGCGGTGACAGTGGATTTACCGACACCCCCTTTGCCACTGGCAATGCCGATGACTACTGTCTTGTTGGCATCGGACATCATCCCCAAAGCGGCTTCTTGCCCCGGCAAGGGGCCAATAAAAGGGGCCTTGCGACCAGAAGACGGCCCGGCCACGTTGGGTTTTTGGGATTGTGCCTTTCTCTGGGATTTTTGAGCGTGTTCGAAGGCTTTTTGGAATGCAATTTTGCGTTCCTGCTCGTTCATGACGCTCAGATTAACCGCCACATCCCTGACATTTGGGTTCTTCCGCAATGCCTGATTGACATCGTCCGTAATCTTTTGATGAAGGGGACAACCTTCAACAGTCAGTGCGATGTCCAAAGATATGGAACCCTCCGGCTCAATAGCGATATTGCGGACCATATTCAGATCCACAATGCTTTGGTGTAATTCCGGATCATAGACATTTTCCAAGGCCTGCAAGACTTGGGCTTGATTTAACATAAATTCACCTCGCAATAATTTTAGAAGCCTAACAACCGTCGGCCTTCATCGGTCAGCATATCGGGTGTCCAAGGCGGACTCCATACGATGTCGACGTGCGCTTCTTTGACTCCGTCCAAGGTTTCAATGGCCATTTCGGCAGTGCGGGTAATCGTGTCATGAAGCGGGCAACCCGGGGCCGTTAAGGTCATTTCGATTTGGACAATGCCGTCATCTTGCAGTTCCACATTATAAACGAGACCCAAATCGACGACATTCACACCAATCTCGGGATCCGAAACTTCTTTCAACACCTCAAGCACTTGGTCCTTTGTGACTAGCGAAGCCATTACCGTGCCCTCCTTAATCAAGAGATTTGTCATACGTAGGGGAGAGTGGGCCGTTTTATTCCGAGCGTTTCACTAGGTATTATACCGCGTTTCATAAAAATTTTCTCTAAATCTCATTACCTAAGGTGTATGTCATATAGCGAGAACTCGGGGAGGCAGGAAAATTTTTCAACATTCATGGCATATACCACAATAAAATGGCAATACTACGAATAAGTATATTAGGTTGTGGTTGCACCCACCGCTCGGGTCTCATTATCTTTTATTTCAGTCGAAGAAAAGTGTGATATGGGGGAGCAACCATGAGAACGAGAGAAAAACGAGAATCGCGTGCGAGTCTATGGCGTTTAATATGGTGGAGTTTGAGGCTCAGCTGGTCCAAGAACAAAGAAGGACGCAGACGGGCTCGTAAACACATTTGGGGAATGCTGGAAAACCGATGGATGCACATGTTCCCAGAAGCGGGCAGTGGAGAAATTTCCGGAGTGACGCGGGCAATCTGGCTAGGCGCGGCACTGGCTTCGCGTTCCCTGGTTCGTTACCCGCTTTTGCCCAGAAGGTTAAAACAACGGTTGACGTGGCTTCTGCGACTTTTGGGACGGACCAACGGAAAGGCTGTCGTCACGGCTTATTTGGCTTGGGCCTGGCTGAGTGACGTCTCCAAATCTCCCGCTTCTATGGAAGGACAGATGAGTACGGACACGACCTGGTGAACTCATTTTCGGGGAGTGTGAGGAGATTGGGTGTATCTTTGCGCTTTGCGCCAATACCAAATGGAGACGCCGAAAAAAATAACGGCAATAACGACTTTGCCGGCAATATTGGACGGGGCCTTTGACACAGTATAGGAGTCTTGAAAGAGAATGTGGTGCGTTTTGTCGGTGACCCGGACTTTAAGGCGGCCCGTAGAACGGAGGAAATAGGAGGCGGCGTATTCATGGGCCGCTTCCTTTTTTAATGTAAGAACAATCGGTTTTTTGGTGTTGAGTTGCAGTTGGAGTTGATCGGGAATGAATTGGGCGCTTACGACAATAAAGGTCGTTTCACCGGGTGCCTTGACGGGTTTGGGGCTCACAACCAAATGAATACTAGTGCCGGCTGCCAAAGCGGGAGTACTTCCGAAGCTGAAAGCCAGTCCAATAAACAGTACGGCAATAATGCTCTTGATGGTGCGCAATGCCTGATTTTCCTTCCATTGATTCAACTATTTGTATTGTACAAGGTTCGATAGAAGAGCACAAAGAAAAGTTTTTAGACAAAATTTCGTAAAATACCCCGCAAAACATTTACAGCAAAGACATCCTGTCGCTATTATCCAGGTAAGGCATTCGAGGGAGCAGATGGTGATGAAAATGTTCAGGGGGCTTAAGAATTCATCGGGACAATCCTTGCCCCTAGTCATTTTATTTATGGGACTGATTATTGGAGCCGCTGCTTTGACGATTGATTATGGGAAGGTCTCGGCCTTAAGAAATGAATCTCAGGCCGCCACCAGCGCAGCAGCGTTGGCCGCAACCAAGAGCCTTGAAGGGTCTCTGCAAACCGGGAGTGCGACGGGTTCCTTTACCGTGAAGTCAAATGGTTCCATTACCTTTAGCTCGTTACCTGCTACTATAACCCTGAACTTGAGTAATGTGTACAGTCAAGCTAATACGGTATATCAGGACAATATCCGTCACGCGATTTCCCATACCAGTTCTCTGGGAACACTTGTTCTGACTTATTCTGAAACCCCAACGGGTCCGACACAGTCATTCAATCAATCGAGCTCATCGGCTACACTTACCCTTCCGTTGTACATCCATGCCAGTGCATCGGGATCCACCTCCATGAATTTTGCGTCTGCGCTCGGTTTTGCCCAGGCCAAGGTGGTGCCTAAATCCACAGCAGTGTTTGATGCCGATACTTCGGCCGTGAATAACGGGAACTTTATCCCTTTGGGGATGCCTAACACCTATCCTTATCAACCAGGTACAACATATTATGCATATCGTGGGGATAACGGGAATATGAGCTCCTCATCCTCTCCTATTCCGATCATGTTTTTGGGGATCTATGGTTCCGGATCGGACGGGTGGTTAGCACTCGGTGGGCCCATGTTGACTGTGGGAAGCAGTGCCGGAACACCGGGATCAAGTGAATGGAATAATCTCTTTGGAGAAGGTGTTGTAGCTTCACGTATTGTCATGTTTCCGTTGGTCGACGCACAAACGAGTACTATACATGGAAACAACGGTCAAGTTCAACTCGATGGATTCATAACCGCAAAAATTGATGTGGTTGATCCAAATTCCAATGGTTCGCATTCCGGTTTCACTTTTACCGTTCTCAGTGACACAGCAGAGAATGATGCATTAGCTGCTTGTCCGCCTAAGGACTCTTCTTCCGACGACACTCCCGATCCGTGTGCGATTCAGAGCGGGACGCCATACTGGCTTTCTTACTCTTTAGCGCCGAACTCTACTGCCACCGGGTAAGGGTTGTCAGTAAAGAAAACTTTTCTGAGGATCTACCTGCGAGCGATGTTGTTGAGAGAGTGAACAAAAAAATCCCATGTGAATGATTCGAGCCTTCGTTGGTTAAGATAATTTAGTTTGATATGCGCGTTAGACTCGCTTTCATATCGGTTTTCCGGATCTTACGAAAAGAGCAACCTTTTGATTTTGTTATAGTAAGACTCAAGTAGGATCCCATCGCGAATCAGTTGGAAGTCTCTCTATGCAACCGACAACTTGCCCTCAGGCTAATCTGTCAATCTCACCGCTAACCCCGTCTTACCAGAGGACATCAGGCCGGGACGCGATCTCGCATCCCGGCAGTTCCGCTCTTTAGGGTCGAGAGCCTATTCCATCCAGTGAGAATTCCGCAATAGCCAGGGAATTCCCCATCTCCCAAATATGGGAATCCTCTGATCACGGAAACGAACGCGATCATAAGCCACCATTTCCATCTCCTGGGCGATTTGGCGCGCCTCCCACCACAGCCCATCTCGTGGCAATTGTGGATGATATTCGATGAGTAAAGACCATACCGCATATTCATTGACCAGGGATGCGTTGTGTTTCACTTCGGTCACTTCCTGTCGTTCCCAAGAGTCTGTGTGACATGATTCCACACAATGACTGAATTCGACACCCCAAGTCAATGTCCTTGTTCCTCCACTTACAATCACTTTTCTCGCGCTGAGATTTCTTAGCGCCCACCACGCGTCCTTTTGCCTTAGCTTTCTCTTGATACAGCGGGCAATCACGAGTGCCGAACCGTATGCCTGCACTCTCTCCTCCGCACTAATGCGCAGCGCAAGATGCGGCTCACGGCAATTTGTACCGCCAAAATTGTCATCTGCTGCGCCACCAGCTCATCTCTTTCACCGTCTGAACACTCAAGGAGATCATGACCACTGGATTGGGGACACAACATCGCGCCCTCCAACATATCAATCGATTGGCGCTGCATTGCTGAAATCATCTCGACTGCAATAAGCTATGACCCTAGCCCTCTGGATCGGAGCACAGTTCTACTTCTCGGAAAGTTCTGGGATGCAACGGTGGTGTTAATTCATCGACCGTTCGGCTCTCCCATCAGTATCCGGTGATATATCACCCCCGTAGCTCAAGAATAAACACGCCCACCGAACAATATCCGTGCCGAATGTTCGCCTAAATATTACCTCCTGCAACAATGCAATATTGACTTATTTCATAAAATTTGTGAATATGGAAACGTATCCATACTCTCATTGGTTAAGGAGGAGTTTTGATGACGATTCACAAAAGTACGTGGGGATTATTGGCGCTAATGTCTTCGGCATTGATCACAGCGTGTGGTCCGACGTCCAGCACCGCCGCACCATCCTCCTCGCACAAGGCGCTCGTCTATTTTATCTTTACGGGTTATGCCGCCCCCTACTTTGCCCCCATGGCCCAAGCCGCTAAACAGGCAGCGCATGATTATCCCAATCTCAATCTCAAAATCATTGATGCCAATGGATCGGCGTCACAGGAAATTACGGATATCAAAGAAGCCGTCGCAAACAATGCGAAAGGCATTATCCTCAATCCCGTGAACGGCTCTGTGACGGCCGCCGCCGTACAGGCCATGCATCAGGGCGTCCCGGTCGTAGCCATTGACCGAGATGTAAACAGCCCTGCGGGGCGCGATGTGTTTATCGGAGACAATGATAAAGAACTGGGCTATCTTCAAACCCACCATGCCTTGCAGTACCTCATCAGTCATCATGTTCCCACTCCGTGGCACGTGGTGATTTTGCAGGGGACTTTAGGATCAAGTACAGCCATAGACCGACTGGCCGGGGCCATGACAGCTCTTCATCCATATGTTGCGGACCACAAAGTGAAGATCGTCCTGAACCAAAGCGCCAACTTTGAAACCGGCACGGCGCAAACAATAATGTCCGAATTTCTAGCGAAAGACAGTAATGTGCAGTTAGTGGTCGCGTCCAATGACGCGATGGCCTTGGGGGCTTTAACCGCTTTAAAAAATGCCGGAATTCAAGCGGGCAAGACGACTTACGTGGTCGGCGCCGACGCTCAGCCGCAAAGCCTCACGGCAGTGGCCCAGGGTACGCAACTGGATACGGTCACCCATTCACCTTTTGTCGAAGCGTATTGGGCCGTGGAAGCCATGAACAACATTTTGCGCTATCATACCATGCCTCCCAAACGGTTTCCCCACGGCGATGTCATCATTCCCATGACGTTGGTAACGTCCAAGAATGTGTCACAAATTGCGGGATGGGGTACCCCACAAGTCGTTCCCCCATTGCCTTATGGTCACGCACAATCTCATAAGGTCAGTAATTCGTAGACACGCATAAGCTTTTCGAATTCCCGTTAAATAGATCTTACGCGAGGAGTTAAGGAATCATGGAATCGTCCTCTCTGGCATCACATGGCGAACCCCCGTTGTTGTCATTAAGGCATCTCAAAAAATCCTTCGGTGCCGTCCATGCCGTCGATGACGTCAGTCTCGATATCTTTACGGGCGAAGTGCTCGGATTGGTCGGCGACAATGCCGCTGGCAAATCCACATTTCTGAGTTTATTAACAGGATACAATATGATGGATTCCGGCCAAATTTTCTATAAAGGCCGCCCCGTTCAAATCAAATCGCCGCGATCATCCCGACGGGAATTAAAGATTGAAATGATCTATCAAAACTTGTCACTGGCGCCCGACTTACCCTTATGGCAAAATTTGTTCTTAGGTGAAGAAATCACGACCGGATCGTTGTTCAACAACCGCCGTATCATGATTGCCGAATCTCGCAAGGTTCTTGAGGAACTTAATGCGAAAGCTAGGCCTACCGACCTGGTTGGCACATTATCGGGAGGAGAACAGCAATTAGTCGCCATTGCGCGGGCACTACTCTTCTCCCGCAATTTAATCATTCTCGATGAACCCACCGCGGCGATTTCCGTGGCGAAAATCGACGAAGTTTTGCGGTTAATACGGCGGTTAAGGGATGAGAACCGATCGGTTCTTCTGGTCAGTCACCGATTAGAAGATATCCTCGCCGTCGCCGACCGCATTGTTGTATTTGCCCACGGGACGATTAAACAAATCATGGACAACCGGGATATTAGCCTGGAAGACTTAGTGCATGCGATGTTTGACCGAACTCAGGAAGGAGCGATCGAACATGGGCATTAGCTCACGTCTCTTCGGAGAACCGGGCAGTGTGAAACGCCCCATTGTGTTTTTGATTCTCGCCCTCATTCTGTCAACACTCGTCGCTCCCTCGTTTCTTTCGACGCGAAACATCAGCGCGTTATTGATTAGCAGTAGTTTTCTCATCGTGCTGACGGTCGGTGAATCATTTGTGATTATGACCGGGATGATTGACTTGGGTGTGCAAAGCGTCATGGCTTTTGCGGGAATGTTGGTCGCATTTTTGACCGTGTTACAAGGTTTCCCGGCTGTCCTGGCGATAGTCGTGAGCGTTCTGGCCGCCGTCGGCGTGGGTTTGATTGCAGGCGTTCTGGTCACGAAAGGCCGCATTCCGTCATTTATTGTGACGCTCGGTATTTATTGGGGTTTTAAAGGTGTGGCCTTACTGTTCAACGGGGGCAATTATATCAGCCCCGCTACCGGTGTTTTTAGCTTTTCCGCACTGGCCGGAAATACCTTGGGACTCTCCAATCTCGTGATCCTCACTCTCCTTTTTATCGTACTCGGTCAAATTATCCTGTCTCTCACACCCTTCGGCACATGGATCAAGAGTGTCGGATCTAACGAAGCCGCGGCTAAAACCGTCGGATTACGTATCGATTTATTAAAAATATTGATGTTTGTGATTTCAGCTACGCTCGCCGGATTGGCCGGGATCATGATCGCGGCGTGGCAAGGATCGATCTACCCGACAACGGGCACCGGCTATTCCCTGCAAGCTATTGCCGCCGTGATTTTAGGCGGCATTCCTTTTTCGGGGGGACGGGGTTCGGTTGTCGGGGCCGCGATTGGGGCTTTCATTATCGGCTTAATTGATGATTTGATCGTGCTGTTGGGTTTACCCTCCCTTTATGAATATATTTTTGTGGCGATCATTTTACTGATCGCCGGGTTTCAGGCCCGGGCACGGGGCGTGGTGAAATAGATGGCTACGATTAAGGATGTGGCACGCCATGCCGGGGTCGGTGTCGCTACGGTGTCCCGCGCTCTCAACCGAACGGGTTATGTCAAATCAGCGACCTTGGAAAAAATCGAACAAGCTATGGAAGAATTAGGTTATATTCCTAACCGCCAAGCTAGGGCCATGGTGGGCGGCATCACCATGACCATCGGAGTGCTTGTGCCGGATATGGACAATTCTTTGTTTATGCGGATTGTTCAGGCGATTAATGACGCAGCCTATTATCACGATTATACCCTGCTCGTCATGGATTCCCGGGGTGAACCCGAACGTGAAGCCAAAATCGTGCGGACCATGCAAGAATTGCGAGTGGATGGCTTGATCTTGTTTGGCACTCCCGCTACCGCGCAAGTGGTAGCCCACTTGAAGCCGCAGGGGCCCATAATCATCCTGGACCGACTGGTACCCGATTTTCCCGGGCCTCAAATTTCCGTGAATCATTATGAAGGAGCCAAAACGGCCACACGCTTACTGTTAGCACACTGTCATTTCCCACCGGCCTTTATTGCGGGTCCTGCACATGTTTGGAGTGCGGAACAACGTCTGGAAGGCTATCGCGACGCCCTTAAGGAGCATGATGTGCCCGTCATTGCAAAGCGTATCGAACACGCTGATTTTACTTATCAAGCCGGGTATACGGCTATGCACGCCCTCCTTAGCCAAATCGCCGATTTGGACGGAATCTTTGCCGTCAATGACTTAGCTGCACTCGGCGCAATGAAAGCCATCTACGAGAACGGGTACCGTTGTCCAAAAGATATCCATCTCGTGGGATTTGACGACATTCACGCCGCGCGCTATGTGACACCGTCATTGACAACCATTCGCCAGCCCATGGAATCGATCGGAAAAACGGCTGTCGAGATCTTATGCCGACAAATCCGAGGGGAAAGTGTAGAGACTCAACCCATCGTTCTTCCGGGCGAACTGATTTACCGTGAGTCCTGTTGATCCGTTTCCGGATCGTTTTATCAGCATGAAATCCGTCCACACTCTTGCACCGAGAAAAAAGGAGCATCAGAAATTCCATGGCTAAGATTAACAAAGAGAGAAGATCATGCTGACTGTGTACATCGTCCTTGAGAACGTAAGAGCAATTCTATGCCATTGAACTTCGAAGAAGTTCGTCAAGTACGTGGAATTCACCGCAGACTGAACCCGGGTTGAGACGGAACTCAAACATTAAGCTCGACGCTATGCGTGGGAGAATTGAATAGGAGACGCCGTGCGGCATGATGTTAAAGTCCGCCATTGCTATGCGGAGAAATGGTTTCGCCAGTCAATTCTCAAGCAAAGGAGGACGGTGCCCATAGTCTGTCCTACACCCGCTCGGATTGCCGTGATGCTATCTCTATTCATCCCGAAATATCGTCGAAAGACCTTCTTCAAAGAGGTCAGAAACGAGATCGGGGAAATACTGAGGACGGTTCTGTGCGTATAAGGGTGTAGAGGGGATGAAAGGGAGCATGAGTGTGGATCACGTGCATATGTACGTGAAAATACCACCGAAACTAAGTGTTCCCGAGTTTACGGGATACCCCCCAGAGGCAAAAGCGTGCTGATGGTCTGCGATCGGTTTCCGCAAATGAAGCAGGAGGCGCGGCAGACATTTGTGGGCAGGGGTATTTATGTGAGCACGGTAGGGGTCAACCAGGATGTCATCAGGAAGTATATAGAGCAACAAGAAGAGCGGATATCATCAAGGACAGGGCCAGTCAATAAAACCCCCTTCTAGGGGTAGCCAGAGAAGAGGCGGACGAAATCGCGCTTTTTGGCGCAGCCAGGATCATGCCCTTATAGGGCGAAATTCAAGCCACCCGTTCAACGGGTGGCTTCGTGACTCTTGTCGTGACCATGGATCAGGTCTTTGTGACATGAACGCCCTATCCTAAGATTTCCTCTCCGCAGTTTGATCTGATAGCCAACGGTTGTGCCGCCATTATTTTTGCAAGGAGCTGAGCCTTTTGGATATATAAAAACACCATGCAATCTCCAATGATTTCTAAAGAAGGAATTACATCTTTTGTGTCGAAGTTAGGAAATTAAGCAGGAAAATGTTACATCTTGCTGGGCTCCGTTTAAGGCCTCATGTTTCGGGTATTTGCCAGGGATGGATTCAAAACTAGGAGTGATTAATTCATGATAAATTTGCAGGCTTTTTTGATGGCGTGGCTCACACGCTTTAAGGAAAAGAAGGAAGGGCAGGCGCTGGTAGAATACGCCTTGATTTTAGCCCTCATTGCCATCGTCGTGATAGCGGCCCTGACCTTTTTAGGAGGAGCAGTAAAGAATACCGTGAACAATATTGGACAGAACATTGCCAACGCCTGATATATTGCAAGTCCGCCGAAGAGAGCACAACAATTGTGCTCTCTTTTCGGCAGACAAGGAATGAGCTAGCTGTCAGGACGCAAGGAGGTTTAACATGGCGATTGCCACAAGGATGGGGGCATTCTTTCGCATTAACCGCTGGCTTTTAGCCGGGATTATTGTGATGGGAATAGCCGCATATGCCTCTGCCCGCTACGTTCAAATTGCTATTCAAAGGGCTGATGCGAAGAACCGCGTGCCGACGGTCAAAGTATTGGTTGCTACCCAGACGATTAGTGCCTACCAACCCGTAACGGCATCAATGTTCACATACAAAACTTATCCGGCATCGGCCGTGCCCCCGGGATCCTATGCATCTTTTCAAAATCTCTCGGGAGCATGGAGTACAGAAGCCGTTTCTCCGGGAGTCCCTATCGTCTCGAGTGAGGTGTTCTTTCCCAAGACGGCTAACGTGTTAGCCGCGCGCATTAGTCCGGGGGATATGGCTGTCGATGTTCCCTTATCTTCTACGAACGCGATTGATGGATTGATTGTGCCCGGAGACAATGTGGCTCTGTTTGTGACTATTACACCCAAGACAGGAACAAAGGAAATTGAAGATTTTATGAATCAAGTCAAAGTTTTGGCTGTTAACGGGTCCATGAGTCCACCTGCCGGTTCCACCATCGGTCAAAGTCCGAACCTTATTGTGGCGATGACACCCTCCAGAATTGAACGGCTATTGTTTGCCGAACAGAATTCGTCGGGTTTCACGGCCGCTTTGGAGTCTCCAAAGACTCAGGCAAAGAGGCCCACTCCTTATGGATCAACTAATCTTAACACCCCGATTCCATAATCACGGGTGAGGAGGCAAAGTTATGGTACGCGTATTGGTCAGTGCCGGTTCTCCTGTCATGGAGTTCCTTAACCAAACGCTCAAAGCCCTGCCCTTTGTGGAAATTGTGGCGGCCACCGGAAGTATCCGGGAAGCTGTTGATATGGCTGCTTTGGAAGCCTTGGACGCGATGATCATTGATGAGAGTCTTTTAAGCGACAGTTGGGGACTTCAGGATCGGTTGGCCCGCGAAGTGTTTCCGGTGATCTTGATCATTACTGCTCCCCATGCCGAATCGACGCGCAGGGCTCTGGCTATTCATGCTATAGACGTCATGACTCAGGACACGATTGCCAGCTTGCTTCCGCCCCTTTTGCAGTCATTTGATAAATCATCCGAAAATAGCACGCTGACGCACCGGAGTATTGGAGTGTATTCGCCTAAAGGTGGGGTCGGGAAGACGACCTTAGCCGTAAATTTGGCTTGGAGTCTGGCCAGGTTGTCCGAACGTACTACGGCACTGGTGGATTTGGATTTGCAGTTTGGTGATATAGGACCGATGGTTTACGATAGCCCGGACATTACGATGCGCGAACTTGTAGAAGGTTCCAAAGGACGAGTAGAAGAGGACAAGTTGTCACGGGCTTTAATCGCAGTTGACGGATTGTCCTTAGATCTGCTCTTAGCCCCTCTCAATCCTCAATATGCGGATTTGGTGGAGTCTCATCATATTAGAGAGATATTAACGCAATTGAAATCATCTCATGTTTATACCTTGTGTGATTTGCCGGCGGCGTTAACGGACCAAAATTTGTCGGCCATGGATCAGTTGGACATCTTGATGGTCGTGGCCACCCCGGAAGTGATTACCTTACGCAATGTGGCTCGTTCACTCAAAGTCTTGCAGACGCTGTATCCGGATCCGACAAAGATTCGCATGGTGATCAACCGTTCGGGAACGGGTATTCCTCAAGCGAGAATAGAAGAGATCATACCGCTTAAAGTGTCGTATTGGACTCCTAGTGGCGGCGTTTCCCCGGTTCGGTCGGCCAATACGGGAAAACCTTTAGTGGTCCTTGAACCGGCAAACGCTCTGGCGATATCGATCGAGAATATTGCCAAGATGTTGCTCGAAGAATTTGAAGGGTCCAGCCGCCGGACAGTGCGCAAGGACCCATTATGAGAGTGTGGTAAGTAAAGGGGAAGAGGATAATACATGTCACTGCGAAATCGGATTAACAGCATGTCCACAGGCGCATCGCAAGCTTTTAAATCCATAAAAGCGACTCAACCCAATACGAAACTAGGTGGATTTGACTACTTAGGCTCGAAGTTTCTCGCTCTCAAAAGTCGGGTCCAGGATGCACTTTTGACTCAGATCGTTGATCCGGAAAAATTGTCGCGTGAAGAATTGCGTGACATGATTTTGAGCATCGTGGAAGCGGACAAAGAGATTTCACCTTTGGAAAAAGACGCACTGGTACGCATTTTGGTGGACGAGATTTTGGGATACGGTCCCATTCAGGCTCTTTTGGACGATCCTGACATTTCAGAAATTATGATTAACGGTCCTTCTCGTATCTATATCGAACGGCAGGGTACTTTAATCAAAACCGATGTGACCTTCCGGGATGAAACACACCTTCGATCAGTCTTGGAGAAAATGCTGTCATTTACGGGTCGGCGTGTGGACGAAGCCAGTCCGATGGTCGATTCCAGATTGCCCGATGGCTCACGTTTAAATGCCATATTAAGGCCTTTAGCCGTCACGGGCGACTCTGTGACAATCAGAAAGTTTTCCAAAGATCCGTTTGTGCTTTCTCAATTGGTTCAGATGGGAACACTGTCCTTGGAAATGGCGGAATTTATTCAAGCCGCTGTCCACGGCAAGCTCAATATTGTGGTATCGGGCGGAACAGGATCGGGAAAAACCACGACGTTGAATGCGCTTTCCGCTTTTATCCCTTCATCGGAACGTATTGTGACCATCGAGGACGCAGCCGAATTGCAATTGCAACAGGATCACAAAGTGACTTTGGAGGCGCGCCCTGCCAATATTGAAGGAAAAGGTGGCGTCATGATCCGCGATCTTGTCCGTAATGCCCTGCGTATGCGTCCGGATCGCATTATCGTGGGTGAGGTTCGAGGCGGGGAAGCGCTTGATATGCTGCAAGCCATGAACACAGGGCATGAAGGCAGTTTGACAACGGTTCATGCCAACTCGTCGCGAGACTGCTTGGCCCGTATTGAAACCATGGTGCTCATGGCGGGGGCAGATTTGCCTCTGACAGCTATTCGCACCCAGATTGCATCTGCCATCGACATTATTGTGCAGCAGGCGAGACTTTTGGATGGGTCCCGGCGCGTTGTCAAGATCACGGAAGTTGTGGACATGGAAGGGGGCATTATCACGACTCAGGATCTCTTTGAATTTGAGCAGATGGGCGTCGACGAGGACGGCAAAGTATTGGGTGTTTACCGAGCCAATGGAATCCGTTCGAAAAATTTCGAACGGATTCGGGCTCAGGGAGTCGAACTGTCGCCTGCCATCTTTGGAATGGGGGGCTGAAGGCAATGAAAGAAGTCGTATGGTTATTGGCAGTGACCTGGCCTTTGGCCTTTTTGTTAATGGGGATAGGCTATCGACAGACTCGCATCTATCATGTCACCCAAAGACGACTGCACCAAATCGGCTCAGTATCGTCCCATGCTTCCCCCAGACCTATTTCACTGGGTTTTTTGGCAGCTATTCAGCACACGTGGAGCCAAGGACAAAATGCCTCTGCATTGAAACTCAGGATGAGTGAATATATCCTGCTAATCACTTTAGGATTTCTCCTTCCCGCAATTTTGGGGTTGTGGCTGCGTGGATTTTTTGGCGGAATAATCTTGGGCCTCGTCGGCGCAGGGGGAGTATTAATATATTTTCGTATGATGAAGCATCGTTTTTTGCGCTTGGCTGAACAAAATCTTCCCGATTTTCTGCGAGGGATATCGGGTGCCCTGCGGGCCGGAACTTCTCTCACTCAAGCTATGGCTCTGGTAGCCAAAGAAACTCCGGATCCGCTGGGAACGGAAATTAGCCGCGTGCTGAGGCGTGAATCCTTTGGATTCAGCTTAGAACAAACCTTGAGTGAACTGACGACCAGGATTCCTTCTAAAGATTTGGCACTGGCTGTGATGGTCATCAATATTCAGCGGGAAATCGGAGGATCATTGGCCGATATTCTGGATAATATCGTGGGCACGATCGTGGCTAGGCAGCGATTGTCCCAAGAAGTGCGGGCCTTGACGGCTCAAGGACGCATGAGCGGGTGGGTTTTGACGGCATTGCCCTTTTTTCTGGGAGCTGCCATTTGGTTTCTAAACCCAAGATATATGTCCCCCCTCTTTCATACGACTATTGGTCTGATTATGATTGCCAGTGCGTTGACTTCCGTGGCTATCGGAGGATTTGTGATTAACCGCCTGGTCCGCGCACCGGAAATGTAACAACTAGGAGGAAGGGAAATGCCGGGAATGAATACACTGTTTTGGTTGAATGTGAGCATCGCGGCCTTATTGGCTTTAAGTGTAATTTTGTTCCGGTTATGGATCCAAGACCTAAAGGTGTCAAACCGTCAAAAGGTCCTCAGGGAGCGTCTGCATTCTTACCACCTGGTTCGCAGTGCCCCGGCGGATGAACTGGAAATTCCCTTTGTTCAGCGTGTGATTGTTCCCACCATGAAAAAAATTTTCGGATCGCTTTCCCATGCTCTCACGCCAAAAAAAGTTCAAGCCGAATGGGCCAGACGTTTGAGACAGGCGGGAAGTAAATTAAATCCCGAAGTATTTTCTCTTGTTCGCCTCTTGACTTCCCTATTGTTGCTGGCACTGGGATTTTATATAGCGGCTTTAAATCCTGGTGCTTCGGAAATAGAACGTGTGGCTATTCCTTTGGGTTTGGCAGCCATCGGCTATATTTTCATGGGGGTGAGGGTCAATACTCAAGCCCAAAACCGCTTGAAATTGCTGGAACGCTCGCTTCCGGAAGTCTTCGACCTTCTCAGTGTCAGTGTTGAAGCAGGGCTCGCCTTTGATGGTGCCTTGAGGAAATTAGTCACAAACATCGATAACGGACCAGCAAAAGAGGAGTTTAGTCGGGTGATGTCCGATATGCAACTGGGAATGACCCGAATCGATGCCTTGAGCGCATTGGCTGAGCGTACCAAATCCCGGGAATTAAAACGCTTTGCCGGGCTGATGGCCCAGTCCGATCGTACGGGGAGCGGTGTGGCAGGGGCGCTTAAGGTGCAAGCACGGGATATCAAGGAGAATAGGTCCGCGCAAGCCCGGGAAAAAGCCGCTTTAATTCCGGTTAAGATTATCTTTCCTATGGTGCTGTTCATCTTTCCTGCGATCTTTTTAACTATTTTAGGACCGGCGTTTTTGTCAATCATACACATCTTTCATGGATAACAGAGGCATGCTGTCGGGCGATGTTCGGAAAGCTTCCCAGGTTGTGATAACGAACCTACGTAGCGGGGAAGAGATGGGACGACGTATTGTGATAGCCAATTCCTTCTGGAAACGGTTTCGGGGTCTCATGGGCACCTCCCCTCTCCAAAAGGGGGAGGGCATGCTATTTCCGCATACGAATTCTGTACACATGTTTTTCATGAGGTATTCGCTTGTGATTGCCTATTTAACCAAGGATTTCCGCGTATTGCGGCTAGTCGTGTTAAACCCCTGGCAAATAGGGCCAATCATGCTGGGAGCCTATTGGGTTCTGGAACTGCCCCAAGATGCAGAAGGTCTGATCGCGGCGGGAGATGCATTACGCGTCACCGAAACGACTTTTGAGACTTAACACGGGGGATTTTGGATCGTGAAAGATCCTGATGCAGGAGTAGTACCGGAACTGGGAATCTCCTGAACCATGGTATACTTTTGGCCAATGGCAATAGAGGAGCCTAATCCCGGCAGTGGAATCATTAAAGGATATTGGGTGGAGACGTCTACCTGTACTGTGGGAAGAGTATTTGATGATGAACTGCTGGAAGTACCGTTTGATACACTTTCAGACCAATTAACGGTGGCGGTTTTAGGAAATATGCCGGTGTTCAGTTGATGATATATGGAACACGCCACCTGAGAGCTTTGATCCAAGGAGGCTTCCCGCACGCCGATGCGGGTTGCTTGCTCTATAGAAATGAAGGCATTGAAAAGCAGCCCCATTTGAATGATGGCGAAGAGAAAGAGCAGTAATAGCGGGGCTATCAGAGTAAATTCAATCAAAGCCTGTCCTCGGCTATCGCGCCATAGAGGCTTCAAGCATCCTCTTATCATGGGATATCTCCTAACCTTCGCATTGCACACTGGACCGAAATAGATAAATAATGATTATATTGTTTATTAGTGTACGAAGAAAGCCTTGGAGTGTAAATAAATAGCAAGAAATTTGGGGAAATATCGTCCATATATAGCGCGCGGTCATGTACGATCAAGGGAGTAGAAAGTTCGGGAATCGGGGAGGAGACTCATATTGTTCACGGTGTATGTGGCGAGTGAGGAGGGGTTGCGGAAAAGAGTAGTCGGCGCGGTAAAAAACATCCCCGGAGCCATATTAAACGGCAGTTCCATCGAATTACGGCAGGCACTGGAGGAATGCGCTGCCGAAAACCCCGGAGTCCTATTAATTGATGACACTCTCTTGACGCAAAATGTTGGGTTATATGAACAAATCGCTGGGATTTCTTATCCCGTGATTCTTATCGCGTCTCCCACGGATGCAGGGGCAGCGCGAAGAGCCTTAAGCATTAAGGCCAAAGATTTTATTAGTTCCGATACTTGGGAACAGGATTTGGGGGCCATTTTGTCGAGGACCGCCACTCATTTAGAAGGTGAAGTGCATCGTGACGGGCGCGTTATCGTGGTGTTTTCGTCCAAGGGCGGGGTAGGGAAAACCACTTTGAGCGTCAATCTAGGAATTGCTTTGGCAAAGGCAAGCCGACAACCGGTAGCCATTCTCGATTTGGATATTCAATTTGGTGATGTGGCTCCCATGGTCGGAGATGCCCCTTTGGTGACCTTATATGATCTGATCAAAGGGAAGAAACATGTTGACCAGGAGATGGTCAAACGCGCGTTAAAACGGGTTGCCAACAACGTATATATTTTAGCTGCTCCCAATAATCCCGAAGAAGCGGACGATATTCGGGCCGACCACGTGATTCAGATTTTGCAGTTGTTGCGAGAAATCCACGGCTACGTTATTGTCGACACGGCCCCGGGCTATACCGATATCAACGTGGCCGCGTTTGATTTTTCTGATACTATCTTGACGGTGTGCACGCCGGATGTCATAACATTGCGTACCGTGGGGCAAGCTTTGCAAGTTTTCTATGACGGATTCCACTATTCCCACGATAAAGTGCGGATAGTCTTAAACCGCAGCGGATCGAAGACCGGAGTGGAAACCGTGGATATTGCCCAGGTCTTGGAGAGCCCAGTCAGTTATCAATTGCCGAGTGACGGAGCCTACCCGGTTAGAGCGGCGAATGAGGGGGCACCCCTTATCAACCAATTTCCGGATTCTTTGTTATCCAGGTCTATTCAGCATATGGCCGGCGACCTGGTTCAGGAAACGGAAGGCCGCCAACGCTCTGCATCAAAACAACCGTTGAAAATTTCTTTTCTGACCCGCTTCAAACGAAAGCCTCAATAGTATCATTTAAATATCGGAAGTATAGGACCCGGAGGCTTGCTTCCTGTTTTGGTCACACCGAAAACGAATGATTTTGGTGCCGATCTCAAAGGAACCGATGACATGGGGCTTCAGGTTGTTGTTCAGGCAAAACGGTGGAGTGGTGCTGTGGATGTTGAGGATGTGCAACACTCATATTGCTTACGTTGTTACGAGTAGCAAATTTACTGCCAACGCGTGGTCTATGGCTAAGGAAAATTGAGTCGTGTTGTGGGACCGAACATGGATCATGAACGCATTGGGCTCTACGAAAGCGCATGCGCCAAGTTAAGAAATTGTATGCGGCATTGTGGGCAGTACTCGAGGCAAGGGAGTTGAATAAATGGCCAAGGATCCGTTCACGGAGCAAACTTCTTCTGTCGTGGTGATTTTTGATGGCGATTGTCCTGCTTGTCAGTTCGCGGCCAAGTCATGGAATAAGAGCGATGACAATAAGCAACTGAGTTTCGAGTCGTGCCGTACAGCGGATGGTCGGCAGATTTTAGGCGGCGAGTCACTGGATCAGATCTATGTGATAGATCAAGATACTGTCTACTCGGGAGTGGCAGCACTGAAAGAAATATATCGTCGTTTGCCCAGACGCCGCTATATGTTGGGGATTCTTAGGCTGGCTGCGGCTTTACGGCTGGCGGATCCGCTTTACGTTTGGTTCGCCAAACATCGTATGGGACTGGGGCGTTGGATGAGACCAGAAGAAAGTTTGGCGAACCGACGGATCCGTGAGGATTGATTCTCATAGCTAAGGAATTTTTCCGGTGTTCCGCCATTGTCAGATCGAGCAAATCACAGGAATCGGGACGTTAACCGGTCGTTCTTAGTAACGAGTAAGGAGCTTTTTCTTCTAGATCGGGAAAAGCTCTCAATGGATTTGACCGGTTTATTCTTTCAACTAGTAAAAAATATCTGCTCTGTGTCCATACCATGTTTAATCTTCAGTTGAAGTCCATTTCGTGTAACGTTACAATGGGAACATGGTGTGAAAGGGAGGGCCACGTTTGTTAAGGTATGTCCGTGCCTCGGCAGAGGATCAGGCAAAGGTTGAAGAGTTTGTGCGTCGTATGCAAGATGACAGGTTAATTAAGCAACTGGATAAACTTCTCAGTCTGACGCAGGGTGGGTTGTACTTAGCGATTGATGATAATGATACGATCGTTGGAACGGCGGTTTTGACTTTACCGAAAAGGCACGAGGCATATCTTGGTCAAGTGCGGTTGGCATCCCCCAATCTCGATCGCGAGACATTAACGAGTTTTGCAGCCTTTCAGTTGGAAGAAGCTCAAAAACTCGGTGTGCACATTGTCCGCGCTATGGCTGGCGACGATGACGAGCTTTGGGCGTCCATACTGGAAGAGGAATCCCAGTTTAAGCCGGTGGAAAAGTGGGTTGTAGGAACCTTTCAAGGATATCAGGCACCGCAATTTCCTCCCCTCGAAGCAGGCCCGGCTTGGGCGGTAGATAAAGAACGCATTCGCAAGTTTATGGAGCCTGTCGCCAACGCATTTTGGGCCGAAAACGATTTACATATTCCGGCCTCTTTGGATGATCAAAGTCTGGAGAATCAATTTGAAGTCGGAGGCATTGCCGTGGCACCTCAAGACGGCCGAATGCCCGTGGATTCTTTAGTTCTCTATCGTATTCGCAACACGGAGTCGCTGGACGTGCGATATTTCCGGAGCGATGGGCAGTATATTCGGCAGATTTTGGACTATTTGTTGTTGGAGGCCAGGGCCTGGGGGATAAGCCAGGTACGGATTGGGCTGAATGAAAAAACGGTACGGCAAATCGAAGACGTTTTGCAAGTGCCGATACAACTTGAGTGGGCAGGAAGAATCTTCGTCCATTATATCACCCGGGAGTTGCATACAGCGTCCGTATAATTCATCCGAAAAGCGTTGCAATGGAGAAGAAAGAGGCGTTCTAAAGTTGAAGAATCTGCCTTATCCGGAGCGTTGGTATCACTCCCGGTTGATCACTGGTTCAGTCGGAAAACTGCCAAATTTTCAGTAGGATTTTATATGCTTGTTGATATGCAATTATATTCTCTGCGGCGGTTTGAATTGAGTGTTTTCGGCTGATTTTTACCGAAAGGCACACCCCGCGAGACATTAATGGTAAATTTTTGCCTTTTTTAGGCCCGTTAAGAAAGCTAGTCCATTGCAGGCAGACACAATTCTCAGTATGATAGTTTTATGTTCAGCACTTGGTTTTATGACGTATGGGGTTGATTCCGGCGGAGGAAGTTTCCTGTTGACTGCTCAGCACATTCGGGTATTCTAATTGCTGATCGGCCTTTATTTAGGAAATCTGCGAAAAACGTCCGCTTGTGTGTCATGTCTCGACTAAGGTGCTGATTTTGTTCCTTGTCTTTGATATGATGAGAATGTTGGCCAAGGCATTAAGACGGGAATGAGTTGAGCATGGTGTCAATGAGGCTGTTTTCATCTGTGGACAGGGATTTGCATTTTGCACAATACTCAAGGAGGCTATTAAATGCGCGCCTTAGTGATTCTTCCAACCTACAACGAGTTGGGAAATCTTGCACCACTGGTAGAGACCATAATTGAACAGGGAGAAATGTTTCACGTCCTGATTATTGATGATGGTTCTCCAGACGGGACGGGATTACTGGCCGATCATTTAAAGACGGTATACCCCAACCGAGTGGAAGTGATTCACCGTCAAGGCAAGCTAGGATTGGCGACGGCATATCTGGCTGGTTTTCGTTTCGGCCTGAACATGGGATACGATTATATGTTTGAGATGGATGCGGACTTTTCGCATAATCCGCGTTATCTCAATCAATTTGTTGCTACCATGACATATGAACAAGCTGATTTGGTCTTGGGTTCACGTTATGTGACAGGAGGCGGTGCCACACGCTGGCCTTGGTATCGTAGGATGATATCCCGCGGAGGATCGCTTTATGCAGGGCTGATACTTGGCGTAAACATTCGTGATCTGACGGGCGGTTTCAAGTGCTTTAGCCGCCGGGTATTAGAGGCCATCAATTTAGAGACAGTGGTATCGACCGGTTATGGATTTCAAATAGAAATGACCTACAGGGCATTAAATGCCGGATTTAGAGCGATCGAAATGCCAATTATTTTCGAAGAGCGTCGGGAAGGCAGAAGCAAGATGTCTCCCGCTATTTTTGTGGAAGCCTTGTGGATGGTGGGCAAATTGCGCGTACAAAGTGGATTGGAAGGCGAACATCATCCTGCCGGAGAACGGATACGCTAACATCGATGATACAGAAATATAGCAACTTCATTGAACGGTTTTTGCGCTACGCCGTCATTGGGGCCACCGGAGTGGGAGTCAATCTCGGGATCCTAACAATACTGCGACATTTTTGGTCTGAGCAGGTGACTCTGACATATGTTCTGGCTGTAGAGGCCTCTATTATTAGCAATTACGTGTTGAATGCGTTCTTTACATTTAGAAGTGGCGTTCATCTTTCCGGTTTTTGGCGTTATAATGTCGTTTCGTTCGGAGGATTGATCCTACAAACCACGATTTACAGGATGTTATTGGCACAACACATTAATTATATAGTGGCTGACTTGATAGCGATACCTTTTGGAACAATACTCGGCTTTGTGTTGTCAATCGTGTGGGTTTTTCGGGCACGGGAGGGCTTTTCCTCAAATGACCAAGTCAACAACCCGGTTGCCGGGACCCCAGCCGGCCCCTCTAGACGCTCTGCAAGCCGTCGTTGAAGCGGGAGTGGCCATGCTTATGAGCGGCGCGGAAGTTTCCCGGGTCGAAGATACGATGGTCCGTCTGGCGCGTGCTTATCGCATTGAGCCTGTTGATGTGGTGGCCATACCCACGGCGCTGTTTGTTGCCGGACCGGACGGGCGTAGCTTAGTCAAGCGTATTAATCATCGTTCGGTCAATCTTGCAGTGGTCGCTGAAATTAACCAGTTGTCACGCAATGTGGCAAAAAATCCTGTGCCTCTCGATGAATTTTACAAAGAGCTGGAGAAGGCTAAAAATCACGCGGTGTATGCTCCATGGTTAACGATTGTGTTTGCTGCCGGTGCCGCCGGTTTGATTAGCCAACTTATGGGTGGACACTTGGTTGATGTTCTGCCCGCTGCCGTAAGCGGCGGACTTACTCAGTTGATCAGACGGTCTTTGGCTTCTACCCGCATTCCCGGTAGTCTCAGTGATATGTTATCAGCTATGGTGGCAACCCTTCCCGCATTATCCCTCGCTCGTTTTCATATTTTTCAACCCGGATCCATTATGGTGGGAGGCATCATGGTGCTGACTCCCGGCCTCTTATTTACATCGGCGGTACGAGACGGAATTACGGGAGATTTGGTGTCCGCAGCGAGTCGTCTTCTTGAAGCCCTTTTGGTCGGGGGAGCCGTTGCTGCAGGAGCCAGTTTGCCTCTCTATTTTTATTTGCATATGGGCGGACCGTGGCCATGATGTTGCGGGATGCCATTTTTGCTGCACTGACCACTATTGCTTTTGGCCTCCTTTATCAGGTCAGAACCTCGATATTATGGATTGCCGGTGCGATTGGCGCTGTGGCCTGGATTATTTCCTATACGATCAATCGCTTGCCTGCAGCCGGGCTTTTGAGTAACTTTGCCGGGGCTTTCGTGATAGGAGCCTTAGCAGAATTTGCGGCTTTACGCAAGAAACAACCGGTGACAATTTTTGTCGTGCCGGCCATAATTTCTTATGTGCCGGGATATCTGGTTTACGAGAGCATGGTGGCTTTTCTCAAAAGTCACTTCAATCAGGGAATGTTTTTTGGTATCAAGGCGATCTTTTCCGCGGCGGCCCTAGCTTTGGGGTTGGCCTTGGCTACGGCCTTGCTTCGCCCGTTATTGCGGCCGCGACACTTGAATTCTCGTCCGTAAACTTGAACCACCATCCTCTTGCACAAAAAAAGCGCAAAATGTGGTTGACTTTACTCTCCAGACATAAGAAAAGATATTCCCCTATTCCTTCTCCACCAAGTACCCTTGGTTTTTCAGGGACGTGAGTACCTGGGCAGGCTCTGGGCTAATGACAAAGATCTCCTGTGCCGCACCTTTGGAACGACCGATGAGTTTGAGCCCACTGGGAGTAAAGTATTGAAAAGTCAATCCCAGTTGACTGCCGGATTTGGGTCGGATCGAGCCGGGAATGACGCCGGAGACTGCAGATAAAGACGACAGAAACCGCAATTGCGGTTCAATTTCCTTTAAAACATGATGCTGGCGTTTTACCTTGGCTTGTCGATATTTAGCCATGTCTTTGTCGTCCTGCCCTTCTTATATTTTTATGCTATCAAATTCGGGCAGGGGATCCAAACATTCCAAAGCGGAAACTACTGAGCAGTAAGTCGTATCTGTGCAGTGTACAAGCACAAAAGAAGCAACACGGTTTTTTGGGCAGGTCCGAGTGATTTGGCTGGTGTGGGATTTGGACACCAGCCATAACATATAAATGACTGAGGTCTCGTGCGGAAATTCGATTGATCCCACCCGAAATCACGGGCGGGGCCTTTCGAAGAGGGTTTATTTCGATATCGTAAGATCTGCCAAGGTTATGCCCTTGTCAGTTTGGTTTGACGGAAGATCACATTGCCGAGGAAGTGTTGAGATCTGAGTTCTCGGACTTGGCAAAACAGCAGTGATTCTAACGGGAGAGATGAAAAGCTTTGCGTTCGAGGCGGCGGTTCTTAGGTTCCTGTGTGACGATTTCGGGCAAACGCACATCATCCCATGCTTCGACTAGCACGCTTCCTTGGTCTATGTGAGCATATTCCGGTTTTTCTCCGTGAGAGTCCCCCAAAGCAATAATGTCTCCAATCTTGATTTGTCCCGGCTGCAGACGCAAGGCAAAGATAGCATGCGAGCGGTCTTGGGGCTGTCCGGCATAGACGGTTCCCCTAAGCCATCCGAATACCATTACATCGCCCCCGGCCACGATGGTCGATCCTGGATTGACGTCTCCAATCACAATGACATCTCCCTGATGCATAATCTGCTGACCGGAGCGAATGGTATGACGGACCACGAGTGGAGAGGCTGCAGGTTTCTTCGCTTCTTCCAAGGAAATCACACCGGTGGGATCGGACCGGACAATGCCCTTAAGAACAAGATTGGGGAACTGGGAAAAGGCGTTGGCAACAGACTCTAGAAGGGGGGCGGTAAGGGGTAAATTGACTTCCAGATAAATTTCCGCCGTACCAAGAAATTTATGTCGTGTGTTTAGGGTGTCGATCAGATCTTCCGCGAATTGTGTTTCGCTTGGACAATTTGTGGCCAAAAGGTGAAGACCTTGCCTGTCGCCTTTCAATTCCATGTCTGTTCCCTCCGAACTTTTTCCGCTAATTTTCCCTGAGAACCGATTAGGGAAATTTAAGATAATGTTTTTCGCACTTTGACGATCTTTAAGGTACTTTATTGAACCCATTATGACATGATCCTTGCTTCCCGACATTATTAGTCGCAACGATCTCAACGACAGACATATTCCTTGTTGATGAGTCAAGATCCTGCCTCTTTATCGTATTATTTTTCGACACCGAGAACAATCTTCGGGAATAATCGGATCTACGAAATATTAAGGAGATTTGAGATAACACAGAAAGCCTTCATTGGTTATTTCTTTGGCGGTGATGATCCAGCCTGCATGAAGTCTTTGATTGACTTCTTCCCCACTGAGATTTTGAGTTTTTCCGAGTTCGCGGTAGCGCAATTCTTTTCGTTGGGCAGTTGTCGCAGTTCCAGGAGAATTGACGTCCACAGACTGCCAAAAGTCGGCATCGGTGTCGATTTTTGCAGCACCGGAAAGATGCCAAGCTATCGGCAATTTTTGTTGTATGATCCAGTTGTGCAAGTGCGACAGACGTATATTGCCTCCCAGTGCGATAACCCATAACCCAAAGTGCGGGTTTGCCCAGGCTCCCAGTCTATAAGTTGTCAACTTACTGCGCCATTGCTTAGCCGTTTCTTTGCCGGTGTCCATTTCCAATAGGATGGGAAGGGGATAGGCGGGAGTGCGAATGATTGCATCGGGACACAGTCCATATAGAGTTCCGGCCAATTGCCAGTCTTGAATCCGGGGATGGAGATGAATGTAACATTCGGTGATGAGCGCACGGTGTAAGGTGTGTCTTCCCCGCTCGAAAAGGGAGCGCTGCCATAAGGCTTCTTGGAAGATCAGAACGTCGGTAGGCAGTTCTATGGCATCAGGGTGCAAGTGGAAGTTGCGGTGAAGCTGATCGAAAGAGATATAACCGGTATTCGCCAAAACAAGTTGCCAACTTAAGGCAGTGGAGGAGGATTCACTGTCAGCAAAATTCATTGCAAATCTACCTCCTCATGAAGCGGGATATGCGCTAATGACAGCGCCAGAGGCGGTCTGAGCCGGCCTTTTTGAGTGAGCTGTACATAGACTTGTCCCCGCGGCAGATAGCGCAAATCATGGGGTAGGGTATAAGGTTTGGCCAAACGTGCAAAAATTGCTTCGTCATCGGCATGAATTCCGCCAAAAATGACCCGTTGCCTGGCGTTGGCCAACAATGCTTCTTTCAGCGTCCCCGATAATTGTCCCAGATCTTGGTGAGCCAGTACCATGCCTACGGAATAGCCGCGAGCCAGAGCCAGGTAATCACCCAAATCGGGTGTGACATATTGGTGAAACTCGTCAAGATAGAGGAAATAGGGATTCACGGACGCGGATTTTAAGCGCCGATAGGTCGCCATGGCTAAACCATGCCATAATAACGTGCCCAGCACTTTAGCCGATTCGCCCAACCGGGCCAAAGATAAAGGGCAAATCACGTTGATGTTTTCTTGAAGGACGCTATCCCAGTTGAAATCTCCCGGACCCGAGAGCACTCGGCGAACATCGGGATTGACCAGAAGCAATTCCAGGCGGTTGAGTAGGCCTTGGCGTTGTTCCTGAGCCGTGCGGGCGCCGATTTGCTTCATTTGTTCGTGGAAATAAGACAGAATCCGCAGGTCTTCTGTGCGACTCAAGGTGTCTTCGCGAAATGACTCGGATCGGAGAAAGTCCAGTACATGGCGAAGATCGGCAGTATCGCCCAAGGATTCTTTGACCGCCATCACACTATACATGAGTAAGACGCGCGATGTCACCGCATAAAAGGGATGACCCGCTTCCGTAATTTGATTTAGAGCCCATGACAGCCCTTCGGCGGCGACGTCCGCAGGCCCGTTCAGGGGATTGTAATGAGCACAGTCGGGACGGTGGGGATCAAAATAGATTAAGGTTGCGTGGCAGGACAGAGCGGTCTGATAGGCCGTATAACTCAGATCTCCTTTCGGTTCAATCAAGGTGATACCTCTCCCGGCTTCTAAATCTTGGCGAATTAAAGGCATCAGAATGCTCGATGATTTACCCGAGCCGGTTGGCCCCAAAATGTGCATATGCATAAAACGGTCTTCACTCCGAAGTTGAACCGGCCAATGTGAATAGCGGCGACGGCCGAGAATAATTGACGAGGATGAAGATCGTCTGCTGAGGGGATGTTTGAAGTAATGGAGTATGAGGGCAAGAACGACAACAGGCAGAAGAATAAAATCCGGTATTTGGTCAATGAGGAACAATCCCCCCAAGATTACAAAGAGAATGAGTTTACGGCGTGAAAATGTCCCGGCAAGCAAGATGCCATTGAAAAGGAGCATGAAAGATCCGTCGGTCAGAGTAATAAATGGAGGGTACAAGAGAATGTGGGTGAAGGTAATATCTAAGACTTCCGCAAGAGACCAGAATACAGTTGTGATCCAATATAACCAGGACAGTGCGGGTTTGATAGGAAAGCGCATAAAAAGTCCTTCTTTCTTGATCAGTAAATGTGACAATATTCGACACCAATGTTCTTAATCCTCTTTTATTCCATCAAATATGAACAGGAACGGACTCGATGATCGAGCCCATTGACCAGCCCAGGTATCGAGATCGATGTTCCGGGCTTGTCACCGGGTTCAAACGGAAGCGGTATAGGGAAAATAGCGGTGAGGAATCATGGTATGATGAATTTGTCTTTCGCAGTTTTCCAAATTATGAAACCAGAGGAGAAAAGACCGATGGGAATTGAAGTTCATGTACAGGGCCGAGTGGAATCAGGGCACTTGGCCGATTTTTATGAGGCGGTCAAGAAATATCAAGAATATGCTAAATCGCATGGATATACGGTGGCAAAAGTGCTATTTGGCCTCTCGGGGCAAATGAACACGGTGCGACTCGTCTACCAATATGACGATCTCAATGGGTACGAATCTCATGAAGTCAGGACTCTGACCGATCGAGATTACGCCGAGATTGCCCAACAGATGCGGTTTGTGGACGGATCGTCGCGCTACGAAATTTATCGCGTATTGTAACACCCAGGGGTGAGAAGCATGACATTCTACGCTCCCCAACCGTCCACTGGTATGAAAATGTGACGCTGCCAAGTCGAGGAATCCTCTGACTTCAGCTGCTGGAAGGACCCGCAAGGGGTCTGATTGGACTGAAAAATCCTAGAAAGTCGGGGGGACAGTAGGGGTTTCAAATCTTTCGGTTGTGACCGTCCACTTTCGATGGACGATTAAGGCAGGACCGCTTTCGGCGGCCTCTGCCTGTTCTTGAAACACACTGTAAAAGGCCAGACATTCGCATATTTTTGTTCAATTTCCGGACCAGTCTATTTGCGGAATAAATGAAAATTGTTTTAATGCGCCTTCCAAATCTTCAGTAATAGCATTGAGATGCGGGAATGTGTCGGCTTCGGCCCGGGCTACCAATGCGGGTTGCGTGTTGGAAGCGCGAATGAGGCCCCAACCATAGGGAAAGACCACGCGAACCCCGTCTACGTCAATTACCGAGACGTCGTCACGAGCTTGGTAATGGGCCTTCAAGGTGCCGACAACTTCTGCTTTCTTGTCGTCGGGACAATTGATGCGAATTTCTGGTGTCGAGGGTTTGATAGGCACGTCCTGCAACAGGCGAGACAGCGGTTTTTGAGAGTGAGACAGGATGCGGAGCAAGCGACCCATGGCGTAAAACGCATCATCAAAGCCGTAATACTCATCGGCAAAGAACATATGCCCCGACATTTCTCCGGTAAAGACCGCCCCGAGTTCGCGCATGCGGGCCTTAATCAAAGAATGGCCTGTCTTGAAAAACTCCGGCTGACCTCCTAAACGGACTATTTCGTCGACCAAGGTTTGTGAACACTTGACTTCTACTATGGCTTTGGCTCTGGGATGACGGGCCAAGATTTCCCGCCAATAAAGGACCATCAACCGATCGCCCCAAATAATATTGCCTTGATCGTCAACCACTCCAATGCGATCGCCGTCGCCGTCAAATGCTATACCCACATCGGCGTGCGTTTCTTTGACGCGTTCAATGAGGTCACGGAGGTTTTTGGCCACCACCGGATCGGGATGATGGTTTGGAAAGGAGGGATCGGATTCGCAATAAAGAAATTCGGCATGGCTGAGATTAAAGGATTTCATGACGTCACGGGCAAAAAGGCTGGGGGTGCCGTTTCCGCAGTCGACCACGACATGAAGGGATTTGGGGCCCAGTTGGATTTTTTCATGCAACATGGCCAGATAAGCGGGGACGGGATTGGCAGTGGTTCTTTTTCCCGAGCCTTCGGGGAAAGTGCCCTCTTCGAGGATTTTACGCACTTCTTGAATTTCTTCTCCATAGAGTGTGGCCGGGCCTAAGGCGAGTTTGAATCCGTTGTATTCTGCCGGATTGTGTGATGCGGTAATCATGACGCCTCCGTCAATGTTGAAATGTATCCGCGCAAAATAAAATATGGGTGTAGTTACCTCGCCAATGTCGATAACGTCAATGCCGGTGGCCAACAATCCTTGAGTGATGGCGTCACGATAAGCCGGAGACGAACTTCTTGAATCCCATCCCAGGAGGGTCTGGGAAACATCATGTCTTAACAGATACGCGCCAAAGGCATGACCTAAGAGCGTCACGCCTTGGGGTGTAAGATCCTGATCAACCAGCCCGCGAATATCATATTCGCGAAACACAGTGGGATTAATGCTTGATGACATGAGCACGATCCTTTCCTTAGCGTTCCTTTAGGGCATATTGCGATGGGGGCGTTCGCTATAGAGCTTTATTCATCACGCTGCCTTCGCTTGTCCTATCTAATTTACCCATAGACTGGATCATACCGCTTGTGATTTCTGGCGTCTATCCTTGCTTGTCAGCATGATAGCACAAATTGGAAATGATACCGAGTAAAAAGTTGACGGTTGACTACATCCGAACATTTTTATACAATTTTTATGGAATCGTTCGGATAATATTGTTCCAGAATAGAAACGGAGGTGTGTGATGGCGGTAACCGATAAAGCCAATCAGTATGGCGACGAGGTCGTGCGAATTGAACCCATCGGCATTGAGCATATCGACGAGGGTGAACGCCATGGGCATGTGTCTTCAATTTTTACTCTATGGTTTGGAGCTAATGTGGAATTGGCCACATTGACGACGGGTACGGCGGCAGTGGCCTTATTCGGTTTGAGTTTTCAGCAAGCTGCCTTGGGATTAATCTTAGGCAATATATTAGGTGTGATTCTATTGGGACTGGTTTCCACCTTCGGACCGCGTCTGGGTGTTCCGCAGATGGTCCATTCCAGAGCACCTTTTGGGTTCTATGGAAATTTTCTTCCCGGAGCCTTTAATGCGATGGCCGGGGTTTTGTGGTTTGCCGTTAACACCGTGTTGGGGTCCTTCGCCTTCGAAATTTTGTTTCATACCAACTTTTTGGTAGCCCTTGTGATCATGGCTTTAATTCAGGTGATTGTGGCGGTCTATGGATATAATATGATTCACGCGGTGGAACGATTTATGGCCTTGATTTTGACGATAGTTTTCCTCGATGTCTCTTTATTTGCTTTCACCCATGCCAATTATGCGCTCCCGTTTGATGCCAAATCGCCGTTAGGACAATATACCGGCAGTCGAGGGGGCATTATTGAAGCCATTGGCCTTGCTTTGTCCTACCTTTTGGGGTGGACGGTATTCGGCTCGGATTACACACGGTATCTCCCTGCACAGACGAAGCCTTCGAAAGTATTCTTCAATGCCGCCTCCTCGAATTTCATTGCCGGTGTGTGGTTGGAACTGGTAGGCGTGGCTTTGGCCACGATCTTTCCTTCTCAGGCGATGAGTCCCAATCCCATAAACTTATTAACCGGGATTCATCCGAGTTGGATGGTTCCTGTGATCTTGTTTGCTGTGCTTATCGGTACAGTGACCGCAAATGTACTCAACATCTATTCGGGGTCGTTGTCCGCACTTGTTATCAACATCCCGGTAAAACGCTGGATGGCAGCGGTTCTGGTGGGAATTTTCGGGGCTGTTCTGGCTTATGTGGCCCGAACCTCCTATTATCTGGATTTTGAAAATTTTCTTTTTCTGCTGGCATACTGGTTGGCTCCTTGGGCTGCGGTGGTATTGGTCGACTTCTTCATTATTCGCAAGCAGCGCTATCAGACAGGCATGTTTTACGATCCCAGGCGCTTTGTCCGTCCCGGCCTTTGGGCTTGGGTACTGGGAATCGTCGTTTCGGTACCGTTTTTCAACCAGGCCTTGTATGTGGGAAGCTTTGCTTACCATCACCCCCACATGGGCGACATCTCTTATTATGTCAGTTTCGTCGTAGCAGGGTTGAGTTACTGGATTATGGGACGTTCTCAAGTTAAAGAGACACTCCCCACCGAATAAGGGCTAAATGGTGTAAACCGGTCCGGATCTTGTTCCGGACCGGTTTTTTATGAACCGGCCCGGGAACCGGAAGAATCCAATTCGTTTTGTTCGGTTGTGTCGAAAACATGGAACGGTGTCTTCTTTCCGCGAAACGAAAATATCAGGGCTATCACGATAATGCCAAGGGTTATCCAGTCAATTTCGGATCCCATGACTTTAGGAGCCATAATCAAAAACAGGACCAGAAGACAGAACAACAGAAAGGACGTGAAATAAGAAAGGAGGCGAAGCAGTCCGTGGCCATGATCATTGGCGTGGGGCCACTGACGGCGGTGGAGTTTTGTAAGAAACCATGAGGCGCTGAGACTGTCCAAAAAGAATTCGAAGGTGAGAAAAAATCCCGCGGAGGATAAGACGACTTGGAATAACCGGTCTAAGGAAGGCACCCACAATTCCAGCGACACAATACCCAAGGCGAGTGCCAGAGGCCAAATGATGGACCAATAAGGAGCCTTTTGGCCGTTCAAACGCATGAAAAAGCGCGGCAATAATTGATCACGGCCTAAGGCAAATAAGACCCGGCTCAAAATATAGGTAGTAAGCCATAGAGATCCGGCGGTGGACGCCAAAATCGGCAGCAAAATCAGCCAGTGAGCATGGGGAAATATTCGAAATGCCCAGGTGCTAAGCGGATCCGGGTTACGCCCGATTTGGCTCCATGGCGTTTCCTTTAGGATCAGGGGAAATAACACGGCATAAATGCCCAACGCGAATAAAGCCCCGAAAATGCCTGAAAGGCCGGGATCTTTTTTGGGCGATTTCGCTTCTTCGGCGGCGTAACTGTCAATTTCCCATCCATCCATGATGGTGGAGGCTATCACTGCAGCAATCAAAATGTTAATCCAGGTTGTCCTGGAGGCAGGAGATGATACCTGGGGGGATATGGTATGTAACACAGGCAGGCGAATGATGGCTACTGTCGCCAACATGGCTAAAGATACAAATTCCACCGCCAAAAACACCTGGGTAAAGCGCGCCGTGGGTCTTGAACCCATAAGCAGTAAACTCGTCGCCACTAAGATCCAAAACGCGCTAATCAGAAACAGGTCCAAAGCGGGGGCATGGCGGTGAGGAAAAAAAAGAATCCAGCTGTACTGGGCTTGAGGCATCACGATTGGAGGCAATGACGAAAAATATGCTGTAATCACCACAATGGCCTGAAATCGCCCGTAAGTAAAACCCATCACTTGCCGTCCCCAATGGTAGGATGCTCCGGCATTGGGAAAGTGTTGATTAAGCAATCGAAAAATAAAGGCACTGGAAAGCAGGGGAACGGCAATGATGATGACGGCTATCATCACCTTGGAACCGGCAAGGTGAATCATCATGCCACCCGCGGCAGCAATACTGAAAAGCGGCCCTACGCTGGAAATGGAGAGAGAGGTTAAGTCACTGAGGCGCAAGACTTGCCGAAATTTGGATGAACCAGGCGTCACGGATTACAATCCTCCAATTTGTCGAGTTAGCATGATCATATCAGATCGTGTTTGATGGCATGGTATGGTATTTTTGAAGGCGGAAATGGACTGTTGCTCAATACCCAGAGTGTTGCATAAAATGAGATCGAATCCGAAGAGAGGCGAAGGTATGCAAATTCGACCATATCGTCCACAGCAAGATTATCGAGCGATATTGAATGCACAATGTGACTTATATAAAATCAATTTTCCTCGATTTGTCTGCACACCGGCGTTTTTGGCCGATCAGTCCCAACGCCTGCGAGCCGCTACCCGCAGACCATTCGAAAATGGAATTTTCGTGTTGGTTGACGACACACAATTCGCCGGATTCGTCTGGGTTGCACTAAGAATGGATTTACAGGGAACATACGGATCTATTGACCAGGTCTATTTGCGGGAGGAATATCGCAGGCAGGGCTACGGAGAACTACTAATGGAAGCGGCTCATGATTTTATTCGTAAACAGGGAATTACCATTGCAAGACTTTATGTTACTGCTGACAATGCTGATGCTGTGCACTTATATGAACGGCAAGGGTATCATACGACGCGGCTGGAAATGGAGCGGATGTTGTAACAGATGACGTTCTCTCCGTTTTCTCCATGATAGTACGATTCTGGGGATAAATATCTCAAATCCCACCCAGTTAAGTTTTGCGGCACATCTGGATAAATGCGGCACACGGAGGGAAAATTAATTCTCGTATGTGCCGCATTTTTTTAGAAACTGGGAGCCGAGGAAGGGGGAGTTATGGGGCCGTTCGGTTCCTGACCGATGGTCACGGTTTTGGTTAACGTTTTCCCTTGGTCGTTAACGGTTATGGATGTCTGTTGCCCGACTTTCATTTTGTCAATGAGATTTTTGAGCTGGGTGTCACTAGTTACGGTCTGGCCATTCACTTGTGTAATGACTTCTCCCGAAGTTAATCCGGCATTTCCGGCCGGGCTGTTAGGTTCCACGCTGACAATAACCACACCCTGACTCGTGGGCAGACTGTATTGCTGAGCCATACTTTTTGTATCGGTGGCGATGAAGACTCCTAACCAAGGTCGAATCACGTGTCCGTATTTCATAAGCTGGGGCAAAATTTGCTCGACTGTCGATGTGGGGATAGCAAACCCGATGCCTTGTCCCTGAGTGGAAACAGCCGTATTGATACCGATAACCTGTCCGGCCAGATTCAAAAGCGGTCCTCCACTGTTTCCGGGGTTGATAGCGGCGGAAGTTTGCAATAAATTGCGGTATTGCCTGCTTCCGATAGTTAACGGCCGGCTTTTAGCGCTAATCACGCCTTCAGTGACAGTGTGGCTGAGGTCGTAGGGATTGCCGATTGCCACAGCCCATGCACCGACGGGCGTCTGGGTTGAGTTGCCTAATACGAGATAGGGTACCGCTTTAGGGGCTGATATTTTGAGAACGGCTAAGTCTGTTGCGTAATCCGTGCCAACTCGGGTGGCCGTGAAGGCTTTGGAATATCCGGGGACATATACTGCGATTTTGGTTGCGCCATGGATGACATGGTCATTGGTCAACAAGTAGCCGCGATTGTTAATAAAAAATCCCGAGCCAATATCTGTTTGCACAGACGACTGCGAAGGTAAAGACCCCCCATTGCCAAACAACGACCCAAAAAATTGATTGAAGTAGGGAGAGGATGACAAAGACGTGGACTGTGGAACCGTTGCCACGATCTTAACAACCGCAGGGCCATCTTGTTTGACCACATTGGCAATGGTGTCGGGTCCCAGAGGCAGCGTAGAAGGTGTATAGGTGGCCACCGACGCATAAGGTGTTTTCGCGTGAGGTGAGGATAGGGATAGGGTGGCATTTGCCTGGGGATTCAATTGATTGTAAGCAAATAGTCCACCACTCACGGCCCCAGCACCAACCGCAAAGCCGATTACAGCTGCGCTTATGGTACGCGTGATAGGGCGCATGGAAATTCCTCCTTTTATGATTGTTATAAAGAATCGTCAGTATTTCTTTTCGAGGTTAGTGTACCCATCACTTGTTACGAAACCGTTACAATATCTGGATTCTCATAATTTTTAGGAGGATTTTCCGACAACCATAAAGAATCACGTTCTTCGCAAGGAGAAATGTTACGAACGTTTGGATTATTGACGACAGTGAAGGTTTGTCGGCCTTCTCGAAAAACGGACCTTGGCTGATCTAAAGGGTAAGGTCCGCACATTTTTCGGCGGGAACTAAATGGTAAATTTTAGTGTGCATGACACTCAAATGACTCCAAACATCAAACATGGTAGTTATTGACTGAACACTCCGCGACTGGCACAGTGATGAGTTGATGGAATATATCCTTTTTGTCCAAGTTATTGTGAAGTCCCTGGACTTCCGCGTCCGGGAATAGGTTCCGAATGCTCTTTATTGATTATGAAACCTATTCACATGGCGATTATTGGCAATGATTTGGCATGTCGCCGCGAAAATATCGTACTATGCATGCTATCTTGCCAACTGGTGCTGCTTATGGTAGGATACCCACGCATTTAAAAATTGTGGTGGCTAATTTCTGAAATTTTGGTTACAATAGATGTGATGACTTCAGGAATTCCTTTTCCGGTAGCGAGTACCCTACCAAGTTCCGGACCGCCAAATTAGATGTCACTCTCTTCGCGAGATATATATGTGTTTCTTCAATATGTTCCCAAGTGGCTGTTTGAAATCTATGATAATGGAGGCATACAATGGAGCGCGAATTGGCGCTAGAATTTGTGCGAGTGACTGAAGCTGCAGCCCTCGCCTCGGGCCGTTTGATTGGGCGTGGCGACAAGAATGGGGCGGATCAGTTGGCGGTTGATGCCATGCGATCGGTTTTGAAGGGTCTCAACATACGAGGTAAAGTAGTCATCGGTGAAGGGGAGATGGATGAAGCCCCTATGCTCTATATTGGTGAAGAGGTTGGTACAGGAGAAGGGGATGCGGTAGATATTGCGGTCGATCCCTTGGAAGGCACCAACTTAGTGGCCAAAGGCATGCCAGGCGCGATAGCGGTGATGGCCGTTGCACCTCGAGGACATCTTCTTCATGCTCCCGATATGTATATGGAAAAAGTTGTGGCGGGGCCGTCGGGAGCTCATGTTATCCATTTGGATGCTTCTATTGAAGAAAATCTTAGGGCCTTAGCGAATGCCTCGCAGCGTGACGTTAGCGAATTGACCGTGGTTTTGCTTGATCGTGAACGTCATGAAGACAAGATTCGCGGAATCCAAGAGATTGGTGCCCGCGTCAAATTAATCTCTGACGGAGATGTTTCTCCGGCGATCCAAGCTTGTCTGCCCCATTCCGGAGTCGATATGCTCGTCGGCAGCGGAGGAGCTCCCGAAGGCGTTATTACCGCCGTGGCTGTAAAGGGTTTAGGCGGGACGATGCAAGGACGTCTCATTCCGGAAGATGATGTGCAGCTCGAACGTCTTAGGCAAATGGGCATGAATGATAGCCGTCATATTCTTGAATTAGAGGATTTAGTGCAAGGCGACGATGCGTTCTATGTTGCTACCGGCATCACTGACGGGGATTTGTTGAAAGGTGTACAGTACGGAAAAGAATATGCCACGACTTATTCTGTCGTGATCCATTCTAAAACCGGAGCTGTACGCTATATCACTACCCAGCACCGAATGGGACCAATGACGGCAAAATGAGCCGTTCTTTAAATAACGAGGAGGACAGACTGACTCATGGTCGGTGAAGAAACTCAAGAAGGCAAGGCTAAGGAACAGAGCAAGTCGAGGCGTGGTAAAGGCCCACGCAGCAAAAAGAACGAGGTGGCTTTAGAGACGACAACAACAACGGTTCCATCTTCCGCCCAACCCCAAGTAACCGCGGAAGAGGGAGGAGGCAAGACTGCGAAGAAACCAAAATCGACGAGTACGCCCCGCAAGAAAAAAAAGGAGGCGCCAAGTTCCGGACCCGAGCCTGAGTCTTTAGCCGCCCCCAATTCGGTGGAGAAAAACGAAGAGCAAGTGGCTCAGAGTGAAGGAAAACCCGTCAAGGGAGGACCATCTCGGACAAAGCGCTCCGCAAAAGTGAAATCTCCCGCTGCAGAACCCACCCCGCTCCAAGAACCGAATCCAGTGTCTAAACAAGAAGAGCCCAAGCCAAAAAGACGTTCGTCACGGAAGAAGGCTGTTGCCGATCAAGATTCAGCCAGTTCTGTGGAGAGCACTACCGAAAGTCAATCGATCCGCACCTTGGATGATGTTGCGTCGTCACAGCCGCAAACAGCCGATAAAGAAGCGACCCAAGACGAATCGAAAATAGAAGCGGATGAGGCCAGTAAAAGTCGGGTCGCGAGTTCTACACCTAAGGATGCTAAAAAATCAACGGCTCCGGATCCAGGGGAGGAGTCTGCCGCCGTCTCGACAACGGTTTCGGACAAAACCTCCGTGACCCGAGAGCCCACAGATAAGACCCAAGGCCCATCGGATGATCAGAAAAGAGGACCTGAACTTGTTCCTCCCCCGAAAACTCGAAATGATGGGGGAGAACAAAATAACATTGTGAGTGCTCCCCTTTCCGACCATGGGACCCGGGCAGAGGTGCCCGCTCTCAGTGCACCACCGGTAATCGTCACCGAAAAACCATCCGCAGTAGAGAATGAGAAAGTCTCACCATCCCCGGAGGAGCCTGCTGTTCCTTCCACGGATGCCTCAAACGGTTCCCCTGCGGCAAAAGTCATTCCGGGACCGGGACGGGACAATCGGGTGCGCAATAATTCAGGCTCTGTAGCACCTTCTCGGCGTGATTTGCCCAGACCGACTAGGGAAAATCAGCTATCGATGGCTCAGCTCGATGCGATGACCTTGTTGGATCTTTACAAATTGGCCCGTTCCTTAAATGTGGAAAACTATCGGACTTATCGCAAGGGAGAACTTATTTGGGAGATCCTGCGAGCTAGAACCCACAAGGATGGTTTTATGTTCGTCGAGGGTCTGTTGGATGTGGTCGGAGATTATGGGTTTTTGCGTCCGACAGATTTCCAACGCTCGCGAGAAGATGTTTATGTATCCGCGTCGCAAATTCGTCGATTTGATTTGCGCTCCGGGGACAAAGTCTCTGGTCAAGCCCGCCCGCCAAAAGACGGAGAACGCTATTTTGCCTTATTGCGTGTGGAGGCCGTCAACCAACTGTCGCCGGAAAAAGCCTCGGAACGTCCGGATTTCGACGGATTAACCCCGATTTTTCCTCAACGCCGTTTTCACTTGGAAACTCAGCGTGATGACTTGGCCAGTCGTTTGGTGGACATCGTGGCCCCCATCGGCAAAGGACAAAGAGGATTGATTGTTGCCCCTCCCAAAGCCGGGAAAACGGTGCTTCTCAAAAAACTGGCTAATGCGATTGCCACCAATCACCCTGATACCCACTTGATGGTCCTGCTTATTGACGAACGTCCCGAAGAAGTTACGGATATGTTGCGTTCTGTCAAGGCGGAGGTGGCGAGTTCCACTTTCGACGAACCCCCGGAGGATCATATCCGTGTTGCCGAAATGGTATTGGAGAGAGCAAAACGGTTAGTTGAAATGGGACAAGATGTGGTGATTTTTCTGGATTCCATTACACGTCTGGCGCGTGCATACAACTTGACTATTCCCGCATCCGGACGCACGTTATCGGGAGGAATGGATCCGGCGGCTTTGCACAAACCCAAAAGATTTTTTGGGGCGGCTCGTAAAATGGAAGAAGGCGGAAGCCTGACCATTTTGGCCACCGCGCTAGTGGATACCGGATCTCGGATGGATGATGTCATTTATGAAGAATTTAAGGGAACAGGTAACATGGAACTGCATCTGGATCGAAAATTGGCGGAACGGCGGACGTTTCCTGCCGTGGACATCAAGCGTTCGGGCACTCGCAGAGAAGACTTGTTGCTGTCCCCGGAGGAACTGGAGGTTGTCTGGATATTGCGTAAAGCTACGCACAACCTTAAAGACACGGAAGCAACCGAGTTGCTTTTGCAGAATTTGCGGAGGACGAAGTCTAATCAGGAGTTTTTCCGGATGTTTGCGGCCACTCAAGGAGGCGCAAATTAAGTGGATATGGGATCTAGCCCCAAATCCCTGATCCTTCTCGTTGATGACGAAGACCATATTCGCGAATTGTGCCGCATGTATCTGCAAACAGCGGATTTCGAGATTAGTGAAGCTGCAGATGGAATCACAGCGCTCAAAAAATTGGAAGAGAAGCAAGTGGATTTGGTAGTTTTAGATATTATGCTCCCCGGAATTGACGGTTTTGAGGTCTTAAAGACGATCCGTTCACGCCAGACTTGGCTACCTGTTGTCATGCTCACGGCTGTGGGAGATGAAGAAGATCGCATTGCCGGACTCGAACAAGGCGCCGACGATTATCTGATCAAGCCATTCAGCCCCAAAGAGCTTGTGGCACGGGTTAAAGCGGTTTTACGACGTGCTCAAAGCCCGGCTGCACCTGAGGATATGGCCGTGATTCGGTTTCCGCATCTCATGGTGGACTCATCGCAGCATTTGGCTACGGCAGGCGGAATAGAGCTGACATTGACTCCCCGAGAGTTTGATTTGTTATGGTTTCTTGCCAATCATCCCCAACAAGTGTTCAGTCGTGATCAGTTGCTTGACCGGGTCTGGGGATTTGACTTTGAGGGGGACGGACGAACGGTCGACGTGCACATTACCCGTCTCCGTCAGAAATTGTTAAAGACCCCGTCCGCCTATCAATATATTGAAACCATTTGGGGCCAGGGATATCGTTTTAAACCTCAGCGGCGTGATCAATAGTGTTACGGCGTCTATGGTCCCGGATGCAAAGAAGTCTCTCTTCGCGACTCATCATGAGCCACGTGGCCGTGACAATCATGGTGCTGGCGATTGCTTTGGGTATTTCCAATATTACCTTTCGCAATTATCTCGTAGGCTCACAGGTCAAGAACCTGGCATTGCAAGGCCAAACCCTGGCCCGAGTGATGAAAGGATATTTTTCGGGGAAATTGATACAACCTGACGCCGTATATTTAATTCATATGGTTCAGGGATCACTGAATGATCGGGTCTATGTGGTAGATAATATTGGGGAAATTATCATGGAAACGGGTAACAGCCAGCTTCCGGCAGCTCCCTGGTCCCGTAGTATTCTTGATCGGGTCCTGGTTCAAGGCCAGGAGTTCCAAGGCATTCTGGAAGGTTCAGGTAGACCTGCAGAGGCCACGGTGGGAATTCCTGTGATTGTTAACGGGCAAGTGAGGGGAGGGGTATTCCTCGAAGTTCCGCTGAGTACCTCGAACAAAACGGCGTCCTCTTTGACCGGCCTTTTGTTGTTGGGTGAAATCGTCGCTATTGTGATGGCAGGGTTCTTGGCCTATGGCTTCTCCAAACGTCTAACGCGACCCTTAGTTTCTTTGCGTCAAAGCGTGTCAAGAATGGAGATAGACGATCAGGAACAAATGCATGCAAAGGCAGAAGGACCGGAAGAAGTCCGGGAGTTAGCCCAGGAATTCAATAGAATGAGCGACCGAATCCATCTGCAAATGATGCAGTTGCGCAAAGAGGCAGAAGTGCGTGACACGCTCTTGGCCCATGTGGCTCATGATCTCCGCACCCCTTTGACCTCTATTCGAGGATTTTTGGAAGCGATACGCGATAACATGGTGGAAGGTCCCGGCCTGGACAGAGCGGTCGATGTAGCCTGGGAAGAAACCTTGCGATTGAAACGGCTGGTTGACCGTTTATTAGCGGCGACCCGAATTCAAAGCGGAACCGGGAACAAAAATCCGGTGCATGTCTTAACTTGGATAGAAACGACCTTGGAGCGAGTCATGCCATTGGCAAGGGAGACCAACCACACCTTGCTTTGGAATCATCGGGACGATGCGGTAATTTTGGCCGTGGAGGACTATTTGGTTGAAGCCCTAATCAATGTGATTGATAACGCGGCGAAATGGGGGAAACCAGGTACTCCCATTACCCTCAACTCGGTAATGAGTGAAGATGGAAGGAGTATTGCTGTATCGGTGAAGGACCAAGGACCGGGGATTCCTTCCGAGATGCTGGCCCATGTATTTGAGCGTTTTGTGACCGGCGACAAGGCAAGACGGGGGTCCAGCGGACTTGGTCTATCGATCGTTCATGAGGTAATGGAACAACATCAAGGGCATGTGGAGGCCAAAAATGACCCCGAGGGGGGAGCCGTTATTATCATGACGCTTCCTGTCTTTGATGCTCAATCCTAAGGTGCAGGAGTCCTGCCCTGATGAAGCAGGACTCCTTTTGTCTGCCATGCTATGACAAAGGATCTAAGATGGACGGCAAGCGGCGCAAGACATTGAGTAGAGTCTTCATCCCCAGTTGAATCTCTGGGTCTTTCATCGAACGTAGCAGACTGCCCAAGGTGACTTTGTGCGGATCTTCCCGGGCCTCGGTTTGCGCCTTTGCCAGTTGGGAGAGGGCATTGAGAGCCATGTCGGTTACTCCGCCTGTCAGCATCTGATTGAGAAGAGTTCCCAACTGGGTGACAGTGGTGACCACTCGTTCGACCATCAACGGATTCAAAGAATCGGTGAGGCCTCGGATTAATCCCACCCATTGAGTTAAGGTTCCCCAGGTGCCGTCCTGTTGCCATTGGATCATTTGTTCAAACAGGCTCATTATGTCTTCTTGGTTGTCTAATACAAAATTAATGGCGGACATTGCATCGCTTTCTGTCGCTCGGCCTGCCAAAGTTCCCAACGAAGATATCATAGATGCGACCCGCTCCGCCATTTGCGGTGTCGCCGAGCTCTTAAACGCTGTAAGCAGCGATGTGAATTCGGTGAGTGCCTCCCAAGTTCCGTCGTGTTGCCAGTGCTCTAACTGGGTGACGGCAGTGGTTAATGCCGGACCGTGTTCCAAAATCTCAGCCAACATGGCTTTGGACTCATGGCCGGTAACCATGGCTGTTAACTCACCGGCGCCGGATACCAAGGTGCCCACCCGCTCAGCCATTTGCGGGGTGGCAGATTCCTTGAATGCAGTGACTAGGGAGGCTAACTCTGTCAGTGCTTCCCAAGTGCCGTTTTCATGCCAATCCGCAAGTTGCGACAGTGTGAGCCGAATGGCATTTTCATGTTCCAATACACTGTCGATAGTGCGTCCGGCTGCGGGGTCTTGGGCTTTGGCCGCCAATTCTCCGAGGGTGCTCATCATTGTGCCGATACGTTCGGCCATCTGTGGAGTAGCACTGTCGCGAAATGCTGTTAGCAAGGTTTTCCATTCTTTCAAAGTCTCTTCCGAAACCTCGATGGTGGCCATGATCAACCTCCTTTCCGTATTCGCATCATTACAGAACTCCGGCCGGGGTAAGCCAATACATGCGGTTATAGGCCAGCTTAAACATGTGGATCATCTCGCTGGGTTCTTGAGGCCTGGGGGGATGTGTATAGTCGAATTGGATATATGTCGCGTTTTTCAGTCCGGTTTCAATAAAGCAAAAAACCTTACCGTCGTAGCGAACAGAGCCCATGCCTCCTCTGAGCAAATTAACCAAGTTGGAAGCCACGACATCTGCTTCAAAATGGGCGGTAGATCCGGCTTTGCTGATCGGAAGGTTGGTGGCATCTCCTAGAACAAAAATATCATCGGAACCCTGCATGCGCAAGGAGTGGCGATCTGTTTCAATCCAGTTGCCGGCGTCTCCGAGTCCGGAACGGCCGATAATGTCCTGTCCTGTGTGCGGGGGAATTGCCACCAGCAAGTCATAGTTCAGGGTTTCTCCTTCGAGACTGGTGAGGGTCTTATGCTCGGGGTCGACAGTTTCCATGTTGAAGAAATTATGAGATTCAATGCCCCGTTCTTCAAATACCGGGGCTGCCCACTCGGCGACCGGCTCCAATGAGTGCAAGCGGCCGATGGGATACGTGTATACGACCTCGGTTTTGTCCCCCAATCCGCGGGTTTTAGCCCATTCCTGAACCATGAAGGTAAACTCCAAAGGAGCCACCGGGCATTTGTGCGGTACTCCCACCGTGACCACAATGCGGCCGCCTTGAAAATTGTGGAGAGCTTCACGAAGTTTGAGCGCGCCTTCTTCGGTGTAAAAAGTATGGCCGCCCTGTTCCAACCCGGTAATTTGTTCCGGAGCGGGTCGGCTACCCGTGGCGATTACCAGATAGTCGTAGGGAATTTTGGTGCCGTCTTGCATCAGGACGGTTTTGGCATCACGATCGATCCGATCTGCAGAACCTACCTGAAATTTGACGTGTCGGTCCAAAATCTCCCGCTCCGGCTTTTGTGCTTCTGCGGGAACTACTTGGTCAAACGCGACATACAAGAACATCGGCTGATAAACATGTTGGGGGGTCTCCGAAATCACCGTAATTCCCAGTTCATGCGTGCGAAGTTCCTGACTCATTTGCCGCGCGACTTGGTTGGCAACGATGGTTCCCCCAACTCCGCCTCCCAAAATAACGATTTGCTTCATAGTATTTTTCCCCTCTCGTAGACAAGAATTGATGAGACTTGGGAAAGCTTGTGCGGATTCTTTGCTGTATGGCACTTGGCCAGTCCTAGCCATTCATTCAAGCATGTCTTTGATCGGCCCGGCGTCAGAAGATCACACCTCAATGCTCGTGCTGCCCGCTTTCATATGAACCTCTTCGATAAGCCCCCGTCAGGGGACCGGGCCAAAAAACACTCGAACGTTAATCACTTTAACGTCGATTATGGTTCAACTTCTGTATATCGGAGAATTCTGATTCAAGGATCGCCTTAAGGTGTCCTTCGGCTTTTCTGAGAACTCCTCCATCAATCCATGATGTCGTACCGTAGGATTCCGAGTTGGCTGTCCAAATGGCCGGGATTGGTATCCAAGCTTCAGGAATCGATGGTGACTTCTTCAAATTTCGTATGGAATGCGGCTTTCGTCAGGTTAGCGTAGTTTCTTCACCTGAATTTTATATACACCGTCTTCCTCAACACTTTGTACGAGTTCATGGTTGGCGCGGCGAACCCATTCCGGAATGTCCTTGGCCGACCCTTGGTCCGATGACCAGACTTCCAAAATGGTCCCGACGGGTTCTTGGCGAATGCCTTTAATCAGTTCCATTAAAGGTCCGGGGCAGAAAGATCCTCGCGCATCGACAATTTTCACAGTTTGGGCCATGGTGAAAAACCTCCTTAGTGATCGATGGGTATAAAGGATAATTGGAGAACCGAGGCAGGTTACCGGCTTACAAGGTATAGGTGCTTTCCCCTTCGACCTGGGCGAGAAAACCGGCCACACCTAGGGTGTCATCAAAGAGGTCTGCCATATCGCTCAGACTCCAGTGATAGACATCCATCACCAGACTGCAGGCATAGAGCTTCACTTCCCCCAGTTCTTTGCTTTGCCGAAACAGTTCGAGAAAGGAATCGCCGCCTTGTTGGATGAGAGTGCGGGCTACCGGTCCTCGGGTGATGGAATCGGAGATGGCGGGATCGCGATGAAAAGCCGGCAAGGCCTCCATACTGACAAAGACGCGAACAGGCTTGCCATAACTGGCAGCGACGGTAGTTAACATAGCGGCTGCATGAATTTTGGCATAGTCCCCTGAGAGAAGCATGATGTTAATGGCTTGCGGGTCAGCCATGATGAATCACTCCTTTCTAAATCTATATAATGTCTTGCAACTCATATTTTATCCGATATTTCCCAAAGGACCACGAGATAATGCAAGCTTCTCATAGTCGGACTTTTTGTGCAATAGAGAGAATACGCGACAATTTAACGATTATATTGCAATTAATTTGGAAAGATATGGGTTATTAGGAGAGAGATTTTGCTCAATTTCTCATTTTTGGCAATCATCCAGAGTCGAGATGCGAGGAGTTATAATCTAGCTTACTTGTTAATGCGTGAAGGTGTGCAATAGATGCCATGGAGCGCACATTATCGAGTCACGAGGTGGCACAATTACTGGGAGTCAATATCAAAACTATTCAACGTTGGGATCGTGAGGGGCGACTCACACCCGCCCGTCGTACAGCTACGGGCCGTCGCTATTATACCGAAGACCAAATTCGGGCATTCCGTCACCAACCACTCGCGCTGCCGCGTGCTCAGAAGATCGTGGCCTATTGCCGTGTCAGTAGCCAAAGTCAGCGCCCGGATTTGAAGAACCAACGACGCACGTTAGAACAGTTCTGTACCGCACGCGGATTGGCCAACGTGGAGTTCATCGAGGAGATTGACGGGGGCATGAATTTTCACCGCCAACGGTTTCTCGCCTTGATGGACGCCGTGGATGCGGGAGAGATTGCCACCCTGATTCTGGCTCACAAAGATCGTTTGACGCGGTTTGGCTACGCATGGTTTGAGCGATTCTGTCAACAGCACGGCTGCGAGATTTTAGTGCTCAACCAAGAGCACTTATCCCCCGAGCAGGAATTGGTCCAAGATTTGCTGACTATCACGCACGGGTTTTCGGCCCGGTTGTACGGACTGCGGCACTATCGCAAAAGTTTGAAGGAGGCACTGCATGCCGACGTTAGCACACAAGATCCGGCTCCATCCGACGCCGGATCAGATCCAGTACTTTAAACAAGCGGCTGGGACAACGCGGATGGTCTGGAATTGGGTGTTTATTGTCAAGTAAAATTCCCCACTTTGGCCAAATACACTCTCTTTCCGTGGATAAAACCATGCACCGGGATACCCATAGCCAGCCGTTTGCCGATTTAGGCGAGGCCTGGCGTCGCTTCTTGACGGGGCAAAATGATCGGCCCGTCTTCAAAAAAAAGGCAAAACGCCCGAGAGTTTCTATATCGCCAATGACAAGCTTAAGATCCGGAAGGACGCCGTGCGGATCCCCAAAATCGGTTGGGTTCGTATCACCGAACCCTTACGGTTCTCCGGCAAGATCCTGGGCGCCCGGGTCACCCGCCGCGCCGACCAGGGGTTTATCGCGATTCAGGTCGCGGTCTCCCAATTGGACTATCATCGTCCCCGTACGGAGAACGGCCAGAAAGGGGCCGATGTCGGCGTGAAAACATTCGTGACACTGTCTACGGGAGAAAAAATCGACGGGCCCAAAGCTCTCCGAAAAGCCTTGCGCCGCATTAAAATGCGGCAACGGGCGATTGGGCGAAAACTCGAAGCCGCCAAAGGGCAAATCGGATTGCCTCAGAACGCCC
Organism: Bacillota bacterium; assembly: GCA_021821465.1. Lineage (GTDB taxonomy): Bacteria > Bacillota > Sulfobacillia > Sulfobacillales > Sulfobacillaceae > Sulfobacillus. Next base: position 2,901 of record JAKACM010000026.1, on the reverse strand, counting down.
CGATCCCCCAGGGAACTCACCTGCCGGTGAGCCACAATCGCGCGAAGGCGACTTTGCGGGTGGGGAACAGTCATCTGCGGGTCGCGAATATTCGCCAGGATTTCCTCCACAAAACATCGAACCGTCTCTGTCGTGAAAACCAAACGATAGGGATCGAAACGTTAGCGATCGAGGGAATGCTGAAAAATCACCATCTCGCCCAAGCCATTGCCGATCAAGGCTTCGGGCAGTTCTTCACGATCCTGCAATACCAGGCAGACCGTTACGGTACGCAACTCATCACCGCAGACCGCTCCAGCAGCAAACTCTGCTCCACCCCCGGTTGTGGCTACCTGAACAAAGACCTCACCTTAAAGGATCGCGAGTGGACGTGTCCCTCGTGTGAGATAACCCATGACCGGGACATCAATGTCGCGACCGCAACTGCCCTACCTGTGGCGACGCATTCGGCAACGGACGCGACGGGGTTCGGAGATCCTGCGCTTGGTCGGGAATCGGACTTCGACGGGAAAGTCACGCCTGTCAGAGACGAAGCGAGACCCGCTGGCTAGAGGCTGGCGGCTTTGGGGCAGGAAGAAGTCGGTGCGCACCATCGCACACCGATTTTATAGCAGGAGATGTTTTCTTATCGAAATTTTATGGTGTCCTGACATGATGATGAGGGAGGATAACACTGCACGGACAAACTCCTGATATCCGGCATTCCCAGCCGATATCAAAACACCAAGTCGAGGAGGCCTTGTGATGGATAACAGACAAGCGGTTTATATGACGGAACAATTTGCTTGGTATGACAAGATGCGCGAGACTTCTCCTGTGCATTATGATCCTGAAACCGAAGTGTGGGAATTTTTCCGTTACCGCGATGTTTTCAAGGCGCTAATGGCACCCGCTGTCTTTTCCTCGCATATACATTGGGACGAACTCCGAAATCAAGAAGATGAATTAGGACGCTTACTTGGTGTGACATTGCTGTTTCAAGATGGGGGGAATCATCGAACCCTGCGAAAAATTACTCAACCTGATTTCCAACCGCGATTTATCGATTCCCGGCAATCCATCATCGTAGATGTGGTTGATGAGCTTTTGGACCGTTTGCAAGGGAAAAACTCCGTGGATTTGGTCCGGGATTTTGCTTTTCCGCTTCCCATTAAAGTGATTTCGCGTTGGCTCGGCATTAATGAAGGAGATGAAGAGTTATTCCATACTTGGATGACAGAATTATTCGGAGTTCCTCTCAACACTCTCGCCGCTCAGAAAAAGTCCGAGGAACAAGAACGAGCCATTGCCCGGCGTAACCAGGTGGTTTTCGATATGCAAGACTATTTCTCCACCTATTTTGCTCATTACCGGAATCATCGGGATTCCAGTGTCATCTCCCACATGGTGAATGCCGCCGAGCTTGATGAAGAGGATCTTTTGGCCTATACCATCCTGCTTTTTATTGCCGGCCATATTACGACAACACGGTTAGTCAGCAGCACATTATTGTTGTTGTCGGAAGGTGACCAAGATTGGAAGCATATACAACAAGATGACGGCTGGGGGGCGAAATTTCTGGAGGAAACGCTGCGCTACTGGTCCCCCGTTCAAATGGTAATGCGAGAAGTGCAAGAGGCTGTGAATGTGGACAATGCGGAAATTCAACCGGGAAGCCATGTGATTTTGTGGTTGGGATCGGCTAATCGAGATCCGGCACAGTTTGTATCTCCCGACTCATTTAATTTGAACCGCGATTTCTCCGGTGTCTTGGCATTTGGCCTAGGCAATCACTATTGCCTGGGAGCCCATTTGGCGAGACGGGAGGCCGAAATTGGTCTGATGCGCTTTCTTCACCGCTATCCTCGATACCACGTGCAAAACACGGTATTCCCCGATCGCAAGCGACTGATCTTCTTTGGCCCCAAAGAACTTCACGCAGTAATAGCACCGTAAGGTTAACATCGAGAATTCTTGGTGATAGGCTGACTCTCTTTGACGCATCATGAGGATGTTTATGTCATAAAGAGAAAAACATTCCGCAGGGATCACCCCGGTATTTTCGCCGGACAATGTTGAAAAACTGGGGATCGGATGATGGATCAAGGACGAGCAGACTCCAATTTGTGCCGATCTCTGGCGACCCGGACTGAAGGGCTTACGGTGTTGCGATCACCGAACTCGTCATCATCGTGTTCTTCATGTCCCAAGGGCGAGCGGGAACTGTCCCGAGCGCAGGGACGACAGTGCACTTGCTTTTTTAATCTCAGGCTCAAAATACAACATTATCGTCGCGAAAAGGTGTCTTCGATCCTTGGTCTTGTCGCCATATTGCCACTTGGCGGCAGTCTGGGCAGTCTATTTCGTCTGGGGTGAAAGAGGGCACTCTGTGCTCTGTGGGCATTTTCATGGAAGTCGTGCACAACTTGCCACAATTCACCGTTGTCTGGGGCGTGGATGTCCTCTGGGAGACTATCCGTGCGAAGTACCTGAGGCGACCATGCAGGTAATCCCAAGTTACAAAATGGGCAGAGTGCCTCTGTATCAGTAGCCACACACCACCATGGCGCGAATGTTGGTGCGGGATTCATGAGACTATATTCTAGTGAGTGAGTGTGTCCGCAAAATTTCAGGCCCTGAGGTTTCTCGGAGGCCAGTTGTTCAATCAGTCGCCCCAAGGTCCTATGTGGAACACGGCGAACCAACCGAGTGTGAGGGCGAATCGGAGTTTAACAGTTTCTTAGAGGCGGAGAAATCAGGGGTTAGGACATGAGGGCAACGCGGGGTTGCCCCCGAGACAGGGTTTCGGCATAGTTCCGCTAAGCCGCACGGTGAGCGCATTGCATAGGGGGTGGACAAATTCTCCCCGATGGGATATCATGGCGGCATGAAGACATTATCGACTGTTGCATCCTTTTCGCT
>JAKACM010000130.1 GCA_021821465.1 Bacillota bacterium | reverse complement strand
ACCATATCCTCCTCGTGCCTAAACTGTTCCTCTTTAGATCACTTCGCGATATCTGGGAAAAGTCCTTTACGTTTCGAAAAATTTTTTTAAGTTTATTTTACAGGGCAAGCTAAGTTAGCGCGTATGGCCATCATCCCCCCATTCGATGACCCCGGCTACCCATAGGAAAACCTCCCGGCATAGGAGTTGTCCTTTCACTGCCCCTGGGAACAATTTGATGACGCCTCCTTCAAATGCTATGGTCGAGGCTTAGCTACATTAAATATCTATTTAAAACACCATTCACCACAAGGGATCTTTCGTCCCCTAACCGTGGCCAATGTGAACGCGGGGCCCGCCAGTCAATCAGCCCATGCTTCCGATATTCAGTATCTCTGCGGCAAGGATAGCCCGTCATCTATGGTGGATTGCCGCAAGTCAGGCAGGGGTAGCCTTCCAGCAGTTTTCACATAAACTTCCTGCTCTGGTCAACGACTATTATTTCGCATTTAAAAAGTCGGGAACATTCAACTAATAGTGTACTAAACAAAGCTCAGCGGATGGGTTTCATTGTGCTGAGCTTTGGGATGACTTTTCGTCGTTGCGTTTTGACAGGACACAGATATCTGTGCTGTGCATCCAAAACAACCGATATTGATTAGCACATCCTGATGACCATGAGTCGCTCAATTCTGGCCATGCCTCGCCAATAAAGTCCGGATTTCTCACGTTAGAAGTGGCATTTGTGGCGGACGAGACAATCTAAGGACACCGGCCGAGCCCACCGAGAAAGTGGGCTTGTCCCCGGCCATCTACTCTAGTTCGAAGTTGCGTTCAGTTTTGAATGCTATAAAGGAGCCAGTGGCCCCTGACGTCGACAAAATGTAACCAGGGCGTAAGCGCGGGATGCCTTTTATACCAACTGACAAAATTTTTGCCAGGTTGTCCCACACCTACGGCCACCGAATGCGTGAGGACTTGATCGCCATCCCAATGCTGAATGACCCCGGCATAAGGTGAGTGTGCTGCTGAGACTATTTCAATATTTTGCGCGCTGAGTGGTTTGGTCATTTCACGATATGGTGGGGCGGAGCGCTTGGGAAACTGCCACTGTTGGCGAATATTGGGCCAAAAGCTCGGATCACTATTGGTCATGACTTGAGGCACCGTCGTGGCGCTGAACAAGTGATTGAGAGTCGTTAATAGTGCGTGAGTGGGGTTGCCGTGCCAGTATGCTAAGCCCACGGCACTCGGAATATGATATGTCACACCCGTCGTCGGATAATGCTTAGTGATGGCGGGAGGATACCACCACCGATCGTGCAGATGTTTTTGTAAAGCCACTCGGCTGGCCTGAACGGCATGGCCAGACGATGGAGGCGTCTCAGGGTTGGTGGCCCCACAGCCTGCTACCGTCAAGATTAGGCCCGCCGCCCCCACAAGCAACTTCAGACTTTGGGAATGAAGATACCACATAGATTTCTCTCCTCTTTATTGGTATGGACGGTTGCAATCGGTGCAGCCTATCGCCGTGGTGGCACTTAACCACCCCGCGCTAGCGGGTATTGGGGAAAATTTTTAAATCACGCTGTTGTTAATTGGCCGCAATATATCGAGACCAGCGAGATCTCCACCACCGCGCATTCCAATACCGTCCGATAACCATTGGTAGTCACAATATCTGAATTTTCGTCCATTTAATGTTTCTCCTCTCTTGGCATCTCAACACACCCATTTTTCACCGCGTATCCTATTGACCGATTGCGGCTGACCTAAGAAGGCATCCAGGGTCAACAAGCAAACGCTTTGGGACAAATGCCCCCAACTTGACTCTTTCTGGAATGTCTTCTGTTTACTATGTCCCCCATCAAACTACAAAGACGGGAACGGTCATGGTTAATACCCGTGTCTCTGTCTCTTTATATAACGTCATCTCATCAAGGAGCGTTACGAGCCGATTTCGACGGCCCTTGTTAGGACAACGAAAGAAGCCGACGATGCCCAGTCTTGCCAATCCGCCGAGACCTAACCGCCATAGCGCATGCCGTCTACGCATTCTCATCTGTCAAGTGGAAGCAGCTTATAGTCAGATGCATTGACCGGACTGAAACCGGCCTCAGCTTTCACCGGGTTCGCCAGCCCGTTACAGGGTATTGACCTTCTAAAAGGAGCCACGCCACACGGATTTCATACAGTTAAATAGCCACATAATGGATAATGCGCGTCCTAGGCTCAATGCTTATTTAATGCTACACCCTATCTATTTATCTTTCGCTATGTGAGTCTCACTCACGGAGAAGCATGGGGAGATTTATCTCAGACAGAACTGGTCAATCTCACTAATGCCGGCTGGTACGTGGACATGATTTAGCGCGCCCACCTCCCCGGCACGCTATGGGTCTCTCTAATATCGCTCCGGTGGTTTGGGTTGATATCGAGAGTTTTGGAGCCGGTTCGGATCCCATCGGTTATGCAAAAAACTGGTCTCAACACGTGATTGATGGGGGGGCGTCCTAGCGGAACTTTCCTAGTTAGCGGTCAAGAAAAGTGAACCCCTTGCGTAGCAAGGGGTTAAGGGATCGTTCCTGTATTATATACGGATTATGGGAAAGCGGGGAGACGAATGGCCCAATGACCCGGGAGTTGTTGAGGCGCCATCTTCGTCTGAGGCGGGTAAACCCACAGGACTTCTTGAATCGCTGTGAGTTCTTTGAGCAAGGTTGGCAAGCTGAGATCAATGCCGGCTCGGACATATTCCCGCCGTAAAAGATGGGCCAGGGTCACAGCTAACACGCAAATGAAGCCATGCACCCGAATTTTCTGATCGGTCCATCTTCCCAGGGCTTGCGATCAAAGATACTTACCCATAAAAATCAGTTGTTCTCTACCTGACACAAATTCTCACTAACCCATGACCAAAATGAGAGATGACTTCAGACTTCCAAGAGTCCATAAGCAGCCATATCTCTGCGTAATCCTTCGGTTGTTGTAAACACATGACCGTGCAATCCCAGTTGACGAGCTACGCGGATGTTAGAAGTGAGATCGTCCACAAATAAAATTTGATGCGGTTCTAACGAAATTTTGTCAATTAGATAATGAAAGATGCGGGAATCCGGCTTCGCCATTTGTACCCGATAGGAATTAATCACAAATTCGAAGTAGTGCCCAATACCAAATGTGTCGATGCGCTCCTCCAAAAAAGAATCTGAGTTGGACAGTGCGGCGATGCGATAGTGCGTCTTAAGCTCGGCGGTTAATTTAACCAAATCCTGATTGAGTTCCCGTGCCAGGGCTAAGGCCCGAAACAATGTCCTGGGATCTTCTACTTGAGGCAAAAAGGGCTTTGTGGCTCTAACAAAAGTGTCTTCGTCCAAGAAACCACGCTTATAGGCATCTAATTCGGGCAGATCTTCGAGACTCTTAAGATCATCCTCTGTAACCAAGTGCTGTGCAAGCACTTCACAACGCTGCCCGGGGGAGGGATGAAAGAACACTCCGCCCATATCAAAAACGATCGCTTCAATCATCCGCGGGCACTCTCCTCGACCTTTGCATTAACACAACTTGACGGTGGTGTTCGATAGAAAGAAGCATTCGACCGATATCGATCATGGAAAATGGATGCTCCTGCACATTGCCATATTACATTAGTCCTTAGAACGAGTTCTATTCCCCGCCCCCGCTTTGACATTCTGAAACCTCCGTGACTATAGTGACGAATTTTCCCTTGGTATCCTTAATTCAGAGTAAAGATATCAATTTAAGACTATGTTAGAGCAGCATTATCAATGCGTTAAGACATGGCTCCCATCTGAAATGCAATTCTTGTGATACCATGTGAGAAAGAATGCAGATGATGATTCTCGGCAGTGTTATTCGTAGAAAAGGTGTGGTAGCGATGGATCTAGATCACATTGATCGTCAAATTTTAGTTATCTTGCAGGAAAATGCACGTATTCCCCTGCAAGAACTGGCCGACCAGGTTGGAGTGTCTCGTCCTACAGTGCATGACCGTGTCAAGAAATTGTTGCACCGGGGTTATATTGCCAAGTTTTATGCTGACGTTGATCCAGAACTTATGGGATACCCCGTACTGGCGTGGGTAGGGCTTTTAACAGACCAAGGCGACAGCGCGCACAGAACTTTGGATGAACTGCGAGCAATTCCCGAAATTGAAGCGGCTTATGTAGTCACAGGTCATTTTGATATTTTGGTGAAGGTACGTGCGCAAACCAATTCTCACCTACAAAAGATTTTGTTTGAAAAAGTTGATCGAGTTTTTGGATTCCAACGCTCCGAAACCATGATTGTGCTATCCGCGGCAGTAGAAAAAAATGGTTTAGATCCCTCATTGTGGAGCGGTATGCCAAAGAGTACGGAAAAGCTTTCAAAACTTTAGACTTGCCCCATGAATGTTTGCCTTTCTCTATTGTCGCAATTCCTGTGTATTGGCATTTACCCCTGTGAGTTCACGCATTCTTCCATCCCTTCGATGGTGATAGAGCCATAGGCCGACTACAACGTATCCCGCAAAGGCATACGGCAATATGTTGTAAGGACAAAGGGGGACGGGGTACACACTTCCTATTAGCGGAATTACCATAAAAAAATGGCAGCCGTCAGAGCTGTAAGCCAATGCCAGAGTTTGGTGTGGCTTGCCCTGCGCAAATAGAAGGGAAATGCAAGAGATACTAAGATGTATGCTACGATGAACCCATAGGTCGCATAGGTACCAAAATACCCGTATGCGTTCAAAGGCTTAGCTCGGTAAAGAGCCCACGTGGCCGCCAATATTATCACAGAGCACAGAGTCACCGCCACGTGAGGAGTCCGGTTTCGGTGGTGAGTCCGACCGAAATGTAGGGGAAGATGGCGATCTTGACCCATTGCGAAAAGAATTCTCGCGCCCGCATTGACGGAAGCCAGCGTATAGGAAAAGAGACTCACCACGGCTCCCAAATCCGTTAACGGGCCAAACCAGGAGACATGGTACCGGCTGGCAATCGCGTTGAGGGGAGCTGATGCGCTAGAGAGAGCTGCGATTCCACCCGGATAACCTAAAACCTCTACATACGCCAAGAAGATGAAAAAAAGCCGGCAACACCGATGCTGACCATTACCGACCGTGGAATATTGATTAAGGGCTGACGGGACTCATGACCCAATGTGGCCGCACTTTCAAACCCGACGTACGAAAAGACCGTTAGGACCATGCCCAGAGCCATTCCACTGAGTTTAACACCCGACAGATGAATTTGTGCCACCTCCCAGTGAAAACCAGAATTAAAAAAAACAATCCCACTCAAAACCGCAATAAAGGTTACCGAAGTCAATTCCATGATTAAGGCAGACAAAGCCGACAACTTGATGTCTTTATAAGCAACATACCAAACCATCACAGCGCCTATCAAATCCCATAAAGGTTCCGGTAGACTAAAGCCCACCAAGTGTCCTAAAATATTGGCGAAAATCCCTACTCCTAACAAAGTGGCCATTGCGGTGCCCAGATATGCTGCCAACATAGCCCATCCCGAAACAAATCTCGCCACGGAACCAAATCCTGCACCTACGTAATGATATAAAGCTCCAGGGCTAGCCAGTCGTTTACCAAAACCTGCAATATTGGTACCGACTAGCGCCAACCCAATCATGGATATGAGGTAGGCCAGCCACGTCCCCATGCCGGCATTGCTCACGACGAGGGGAATGGACAAAGCTGGTGTTAACGTTGGAGAAATGTTGGCAAAAGATTGGGCAATGGTTTCTGAAAATGATAGATAGTTTCGTTTTAGTGAAACTTCCCGAGATTTGGATACCGCTGACATTGGAGCACCTCCTACTTGAATGGGTTCGGGTTAATGAAGGTGGTTATATCTCACAGGACCCGTGAAGTGGGGATTGAGGAGGAACATCTAAAGACGGGTTAAAGGGAAAAAATCCCGAGGGTTTCAGCATAAAGCCAATATAGGCCATGGGCATCACCGGCCAATCTTCAGGTCGTACAACATGGTGATGCCCCATTGTATACCACACAACAATATCGGTATCGGCGACGGAATGGTTTTTCCGTGTCCATTCGGGGAGTCCCGCGCCTCCGGCATGTTGATTGGGATAAGGGCCGGCGGCATAGAGTTCGTCCGAGTGGTAGGGGGTCACCCACAGATGTTTCGTGATAAATCCGGCCCGTTGAACAAGACTAGACTGACTATCAGCAAAAGGCAGAACATTTTCACCGGGAATAAGTTTGAAAGCTACGGGTTCTCGTGTTTTTTCGTTGAGAACATGGGGGTTGACTATTTTCCAATACCGAGCGGAAAATGGGTCGATGATTTGTTGTGCCTCCTCTTCCGTATTCAGTGCCGTCGATTTGGCATAAAATCCATTGCCTAAAGGATTGTGACGGCCGGAGGATTCACTTTCCGTGTGCACTTCAACGACAGAATTATGACGGCCATCCACCTCCATATCCATGCGCACATTGAAGAAATGTTGATGAATAGGGGCCATCAACCGATCATTGAGTAAAGTGGCATATTTGGGCTTATCACCCCCATAAACAGCTCCTGTGTTGACGATACCCGTAAGTTTAACTTCAAACTGAATCGTGCCGTCGAGGTAAAAATACCAGAAAAAGCCGTATTCATAGTTGGCCACTGTGGCTATACTGGAAATAACCAACCGGCGCGAACGTCGTACTGCCGCCTTTTGGGTTCGCCAATCGGTATGTTTCCATAAAGTGCCGAAGTCTTCCTCATGAAGGCAAATAGCATGTTTAACGGTAAAAGGCTCGCCATGACTGTTTACCAGGTGAGCATCAAAATAGCGGATAGTTCCCAAACAATCGCATCCCAATTCGAGAGAATTTGCCAGCATACCAATCCCATATTCTCCCGCATCAAAAGCATTCTGACGATTATGACTCAGTCCCGGATCCCCGTAAGGCACCACCATTTCGGCTAAGGCTGCACGATACATAATAGACCGCAATTTTCCGTTATCCCAATACCCTACCGTATACAAAACCAAACCTTCACGGGCGGTAAACCCTAAGCGTATACACCATTTTTGCCATTGCACATGATAGCCATCCACTGTAAAACTGGGATGTCCGGTTCCATGACATGAAGAGGCTTTAAGTCAGTCCTCAAGGATGGCACAGATTCTGCCGTATAGTTTCCGCTATCCTCCGGCACGGGAATTACACCATTGTCTTCCACCTCAAGCACCTTCATTGTGTTCAGATCTACAATGGTGATGAGACCTTCGACAGGATGTGCATACCCATTGTCATCGGGAGTCTGACGAACCCATGACAAGGCGCGAACCAATCGTTGTTGAGTGTTGTCGCGCCCCTCATAGTTTCCGGCGGACCATGGATCAATCATGACCAAATCCATTTGTACAATCCCCCGTTTTTTCATAGCGGCCTGATAACGGAAATCGGCTTTGACTACTTCCTCACACTCAATGAACTCATCCATGAGGATGTTTGGTTGAACATTAGAGAAAATATGATGGTTTACGATTTTCTCGTGTGTTAAGGACATGGTCCACTCATGAGTGTCTGAGGTTTGTGGATCATAAGTAATTGCAAAGACCTGACGGTCCCAAGTTTGCTTGCGATTGTAGTTATCAATGAAATCCTTTTCAGGTTCTTTGAGACTAACGCTGACAAATCGCATTCTGGGATTATCCATGGCGGTGTGAATCATACTGACGGCATCTCTGATCTCTTGGGATGAGAGAGGATCAAGCGGGTGTTGAGGGTTCACCGCTTCCATCTGATTTAAAACGAGATCCATCGAGAAATCCTCCTCATTTAAGTGGTTTTCGCCCAAAGCATACGTAACGTCCAACTATCAGAAGTATTACTAACGTTTCATCGCCATTTTATGGATGTGTCGTATATTAATGGAAGTTATTCACATTTGTCAACGAATTTTAGTTGACTACAGATTTTGTTGGTTCTGTGCACAAGTCGTGAATATTTGCAGAGAAATCTACGAATAAGGAACAAATTGATGTTAGAGGTGGAGCCCTTATTAAGATTGTGAAGGGTTTTAGAGAGTTGCATAGGGAACACCTGCATCAGGGAAAAAATTCAATAATGATATTTGTCTCTTGTAATACTTAGTCTTCTATGATATTGTGTATCCACAAGGGGGAATAAAACATGTCCATGATACAAAAATCATCGGTTAACATTGATGAAAGAACTCGGGAAAAACTCATCGTGCTTCTAAATAGTCGTGTGGGATTTTTTACAGAGCTGCAGGTGCAAACCAAATTGGCGCATTGGAATGTGCGTGGGCCCCATTTTCTCGCCTACCATGAGCTCTTCGATTCGGTGACGAACCATCTCTTGGAAGCCCAGGATTTGATGGCAGAACGTGCGTCGACATTGGGTGGTTATGCGGGCATGACATTGCCAGAAGTGATGCAGAACACCCTTCTGCCGCCATGGCCTATCGAAATACGTCAAGACAGCAAGTTAATCCGAGTAATCGGGGAACTTTTGAGTAAGGCAGCAGATCTGATTCGTGAGGACATTAACCGCGCGGCCAGCCTCGGAGATGCAGATACCGCCGATCTGTTTACCGAGATATCTCGGCAACTCGACAAGGATCTTTGGTTTGTCGAGGCGCATTACCTCGTCTAGTTTCGTAAGTCGTCAAGAGTGAGCGTGGAACGCTATCGTTACCACCAATTCCGGTTTAGCCCAATTACGTAAGAATGCTGCGAAATCATCGCAAGACCAAAAACGGAAGTTGGACTACGGCACGCAAAAAACACCGGAGGCCGAGCCCATTGGGGCTCCCCTCCTCGGTGCTTTCGGCGATTATTCAAGCCGATTTATCACTCTTTTACTCAATGGTCGCCACTTAATAAACCACCCCACCCATACGGCAGTTAAAAAGGCCATTTGGCACTAGTAGTCATTGACGACAATTTCATTTGAGGTATCATCAAGTAAACTGAAGTAAACTATAACGGTTCGAAAGGAGGATCCGGATGCCCTTATCTGCTGAAAAACTCCTAAGGGAGCATGGTCTACGGGTTACTCCGCAACGTCTTGCCGTTTTGGAACTTTTTCTGTCTGAATCCGGGTTCCACCGGAGTGCCGACCAAATCCGCAACCGCCTGCTTCCCCATATTCCCGGTTTGGCCCGAGGCACGACCTATAAAGTTTTACAAGAACTTGTGAATGCTCATATTTGTGAAGAACTCCCGACACCGGAAGGTTTATCTTTGTATGGCATTCGTTTGGAACCGCATCACCATTTCGTCTGTCGAAATTGCCACCGTTGGTTCGATATCGATGTGAAAGGTGTGGAGGATCTCCATATCACGTCTGTTCTCCCCGGTTTCGGCATTAGCGAAGTTGCCGTTACATTTCACGGCATATGTTCAAATTGCCGTAGTGCCAATGAGGCTCGTTAACTTTGCTCATTCGCTTGCCACACTCCTGACCCTTCCACGGGGCTTGCCCCGTGGGTTCTGCGGTGTGTTGCTTCTCCGCGTCATACATGTCCCTCTACAGCCTGTAGAGGACGCCAACTTGTCGATGATACAGCTTGGCAGTGCGGCACATTTGGCTCATGTAAGCAGGGTTGCGCTCCACCGTTGGGATGCCTTCGCGGAAGGCTAAATCTCGTACCCATTCCATGATCTTGCCCCGCAACCAGTACGCCCGTTTGTGATTCTTCTTGCCCGACCTACTCATCTTCTCTTTCTGTGCTTGGTATCCGCGAAGGTATTCCAATACGATCACCTTGGCATCAAAGAGCGTGGCACAATGCGCTATGTCCAAAAAACGCATTAAAGGCAACCGTATAATTAATCTTCTGGAAGTGATGTCAGATGAAACCAGTTTTAGCATCGTATCAGCCAATGCCACAATCAAGCTCATGACTAAGGCAGGTAATCCTGCCTAGCCTGAAACAGTTGAAAAGCATGGGGACAGAAAAGCCTGAGACAGTCCACACACGGAACACTGCCACGCAAGGCATTATCGAATTTAGTCCGTGGGTTACATGGGATGAGTGGGAGACACTAAGGGACAATAAAGAAAAAGAGAATAAATAATAACGATATAAGGGAGATGGGTAATTTCCACTAATACCCTCAATATTCATTAATATTTTGGTGTAAACTCATTCGCATTAATGAAACTAGGACACGCAGCAGGAGAAGAAGTTGAACCCCCTCCTTTAAAAGGATAGGCAGTTAACACGTCGCCACTTAAATTAGTAAACACAGGGATTTCCGCAGAACCAGAAAACAGTGAATTCGTACTAACAAACCATTTCAAGAAAACATATCCGTCAGGGTTCCCCACAGTATCAACCCGTGGCCAAACCCATTCAGCATGTTGTACTGCCCATTGTGTAGCGTTAATCGGGGCTTGGGAAATAAAATCGTGTTTCCAATACATTTTTGCTCTTCCAAATCCCGTTTGGTTTTGTCCATCGTACCATCCTTGGGTTAAGGTAATGGTTCCATATTTTTTTGTGGATACCCGCCAGATTACCGTGTTAGTTGACGTATTATTAGGGGTAATGATATGAGATATATCCGTTTTTGAAGCTGCTAAAACTGGTACTGGAAAGATAGAGAAATGCCAACAGTTAAAATGTTAGCCGTAATAATACCCCAAAGTTTGTTCTTCAATGTCTTCCACATCCTTATATCAATTTAAAAATATCGTCTTCGACTAAGATTTCATCCATAATGAAGTTCAGATATGCTTCTGCTCTAGATGGATAAGAAGAATAGCCACTAGTCTGTAAGATGTTTTGTACCACATCAAAGGATTCGTCTTGTGGTTTTAAATACTTAACTTTCTTCTTTTCGTTTCTTTGATAGGTTAATTTGATTACCCATGAGTCCTTTTCCCCTACAGCTTCAATATGGCAAGCAAGATAACAAATTGGCATATGATCTTCTTCGTTGACCAAATGATTTTCTTTTCTCAATTGTTCAGGTTTGGCAACCTTGGTAAGGAACATATAAAACTCATCTAAAAAGACTTCCTTGTCTTCTCGTGACATTTGCATCTCTCTCCTTTTCCTAAAAATTATATTGCGATACGATAGAAACATCTAAATCCTGCTTCAAAGTATAGATTTTTACTCACTTTTTTAGCGCGTTGTGATAACGCTTGATAACAGAAGTTAGGACGCAAATATCGCAACTCTAACGGGTTCAAGAACACGAAGACTCGGATTTGGCCGTTCGTTGGAACTGCAAAGCCGCGCATTGCGGATCATGCAGTGCCGAAATCAATGGTCAGCCTCGCCTTTTGTGCAAGACCCGGCTGGATGAATTTAGGGGAAAAAAGGTCCGTGTGAGTCCCATGAAGGCCTTTCCCTTGGTAAAAGATTTGGTAACCGATGTTTCGTGGAATTATGCAGTGGCTAAGACAATCCCGCCTTTCAAACCGGCGCACCCAGGGCCTTTCGTCATGTACCAGCATGACATCGAACGAGTTAAGGAATTTCACCGTTGCATCGAATGCTTCTTGTGCCAAGATACCTGTCATGTGTTGCGGGAACATCAGGAATTCGGTAAATATTACGGTCCTCGTTTTATGGTACTGCTCGCTTCTCTTGAAATGCATCCTATGGACAACGAGGACCGATTATCACTGATTCATGAGGACGCGGGAATAGGCATGTGTAACGTCACCAAGTGTTGCACCGAAG
>JAKACM010000025.1 GCA_021821465.1 Bacillota bacterium | reverse complement strand
GAACGAGTAAATGGAACAAAATTGAGCACCGACTTTTTTCGTTTATCAGCCTCAACTGGCGCGGTCGAGTTCTGCGCACGTGGGAAACGGTGGTGAATTGCATTGCCAATACCCGAACGGAGAAAGGGCTGACCGTGAAAGCCGAACTCGACACGGGGTCCTATCCGACCGGCATCCCGGTCGACGATGAGACCTTGGCGCATTTGGACTTAGTACCGGAATCATTCCATGGTGAGTGGAATTACATCATTAAACCTCAGTCCCTAAATAACGAAGTTATTTCGTCGTGAGTCCTAAGCGGCGGGTTGGCAGGCCGTGTACGGACATCCCGTCGTCTTGGTCGAGACGTTTGTCAGTGCGGAACGGTTTGCGGGCACGACCTACCAGGCTGCGGGGTGGCAGTATCTGGGGCAAACCCTTGGGTTTGCCCGGTGCGCACCATTATGTCTACCATGACCACCCTAGCTTATCCCCAGTTTTTATTGTCCGAATAGAATGAATTGTCGAGATGAAAAAAATATCGGGATGCCAAGGAAAATCGGGATCCGCTGTCGAAGAGATTGACTGTACGACATTCTTATCACGCGGAGGATCCCGATGGTTCGATTAGAGTCTCTCACCAGTTTTTTTCACACGCCCGGACCGTGACGGCGCTCTCCACGCACGACCTTGGCTACGATGGTCTGGGCGTTGCTCTCGTCGTCGAATCCCTTGTTAGGGATTGCCAAAATTGGACACCGATTAGCGATGGCTTACCACGATCCCGATAAGAAGGCGAAATATGCGATTAAGCGCGTGGATCGCTTTGTGGGCCATGCCGGTTTGGACAGGGAGATCGCTCAGGGTGATGGGATTCGCTATATCCTGGGGGATACCCGGGAAGCTCTGATCCCGTGAGATGGGGCCGATCCGAAAGATGACGTGCACCCGATGCTCTCATTAAATTGGCGCACGCCTGGTCGCGCTCTCCCTTTTGGGTCTGGCGCACATTATGGCGCTATCCAACGGACTTTCGCCGGAAAATTCCAGCACTGATTCCCACCCGTATGGAGCGGAGTATGGGAGATGTGATCACCTAACGGGTTCCTTCTCGTTTCCCCACCAATTCTGAACAGCCGTCTACGCACTTCATTGGGACGGGATGCATTTTTTACAGAAATCTGCATCTCGGGTATCCCCAGGAACATGGAAATCCAATGATCTTGGGCCATGACCATGTCCATGCCAAAATTCCCACCGATAACTCCTCCTTGATCCTCCGTTTGGCCTTCATAGTAATGGGGTGAGCCATCGCCGACTGCCGGCTCATTGTGGCCACAATTACTAAGAGATGAGAAGAAGACACCAACATCCAAGGCAATTTGGGCAAGACGGCGCGTTGGGATCACCGAAACTATTCGGAAATGTGAAAGAAATGGGGAGGTGCATGCGTTCTTCGGTAGTGGCATCTTGATTTTCTCATCTGGGGAAACGGGTGACCGGGACCAAACTCTCACTCATCGTGCCCATCAAATGAACGGGTGTAGTGCAAAGGCTTGCTGGGCTAGGTACCGGGAGAGCTCTCGGAACTTTATGCATTAAGATTCAGCAGATTTCAGTACACTGCTTAGGATGAGGCCATTCTCAGTCGGATCCGGAACTCGCGTACTGGGATCACGACGTCGTGATCCCAGTAATGATGTAATGATGGTAGGGATTTGCCAGAGTCGAACCCTTATGCTATCGTTTTAGCTGTTGAATAATCTGCTGTCTAATTGGATTGATTATTCTGCCATTATATGTTCTTGATGTTGACAGGAAGTTCTCAATCGGAGATAAATTGTATAATATTCCTGAAAGTATTTCCCAATTTAACGCAAATGCGGTCTGGAGGTAATTTGGCCCATGCTTATTGCTGTGCCCCGTGAGCGGGATCCTCGGGAGCGCCGTGTTTCGCTTGTCCCGGAGACAGTTGCTCGACTCACTCAAATGAATCACCGGATTCTTGTGGAAGAAGAGGCGGGAGTGGCGTCTGGGTTTTCGGATCAACAATACCGTGACGCCGGAGCCGAAGTAGCAAAATTCGAAAGGGATTGGATGAAACCGGCAGATCTTGTCGTCACTGTTCAAAATACGGACTTCAGTGCTTCATCTCCTTATGCATCCTTGAAAGAGCGTACTTATATCATTGGGATGCTGGGACCATTGTCTTCCCCCCCGGAAATGTTCGAAGTTCTGCTTAAGAATAAACTGACAGCCTTCAGTATGGATGTTATGCCTCGCATTAGCCGAGCGCAGAGCATGGATGTTCTTTCATCGATGAGCACAATAGCCGGATATCGCGCTGCCATCATGGGAGCCGACCAGCTTCCTCGCCTGTTTCCCTTGTTGATGACGGCAGCCGGGACTATTACCCCGGCGCGTGTTCTCATCCTCGGCGCGGGGGTGGCCGGACTACAGGCTATTGCCACCACTCACCGATTGGGCGCGATTATTCAGGCTTTCGATACACGGCCGGTTGTGCGAGAACAAGTGGAGAGTCTGGGAGCATCGTTCCTAACCTTAGAGATTCAGACCCAGCAGACGTCGGAAGGATATGCCCAAGCTTTGGCGGAAGATGTTCATCGACAGGAGCTTCTTCTATTGTCGAAACCCGTGGCCGAGGCGGACGTGGTCATCACAACCGCTCTTATTCCGGGAAAACCTGCTCCTTTATTGGTTTCAAAGGAGATGGTGGCGAGCATGCGTGCCGGTTCGGTGATTGTGGATTTGGCTGCGGAAACGGGTGGGAACTGCGAATTAAGCCAGCCAGGGCAGCGCATTGTAACGGAGAACGGCGTTACGATAGACGCTCCTCTTAACATCGCGTCTCAGTTAGCGCCGCATGCAAGCCAGTTATATTCTCGTAATGTGTTCAATTTCCTGAACCATCTTTTCACCATGGGACTGGGAGAAGAGGAGAAAGAACTGGATATGCAGGATGAAATCGTCTCCCGAACCATGATTCTCCATGATGGGCAAGTTCGTCATGAAGTGCTGGCCCAACGTATGGAACAAGTAAGGAGTTGATGGATAATAAATGCTTAGTCACTTGCTAATACAAGTTTACATTTTTGTGCTGGCTGTCTTTGTCGGCTTCCAGCTCATTTCAAAAGTCCCCTCGGTATTACATACTCCGCTTATGTCAGCGACCAATGCCATCCATGGTGTTATTTTAGTTGGAGCTATTGCCTTGGCTTCGTCGGTTCATGGCGCCTTTGACATAGGCATTGCGGTGGCGGCGGTGTTTTTGGCCACATTGAACGTTGTGGGAGGGTATGTGGTGACCGACAGAATATTAGGCATGTTTAAAATAAAATCTGCCGAACGGCCTAAGGAGTGAACAGTCGATGAATACTCTCTTAGAAGTCGGCTATCTCATCACTGCCGTGTTATTTATTTTGGGTGTGATGCGTCTGAGATCTCCTTCTACGGCACGTTCCGGCAATTTGACTGCGGCCACCGGTATGGCCATCGCCTTTATCGTTACGGTGCTGAAGTATCATTCCTTTTCCTGGCTTTTGATCGGAGTGGTCCTTATTCTGGGGGCAATTGTCGGGACCTATGCCGCAAAAAAAGTTCCGATGACAGCGATGCCCCAGATGGTGGCGTTATTTAATGGAATGGGGGGTGGCGCGGCGGCCCTTATCTCTATTGGGGCGTTGCACTCCACTTGGTCTCATGGGATATCCACGCCGGGAAGTTCCATTAGCGCGCTCTTAACCATTCTGATTGGGTCTATTAGTTTTACCGGCAGTCTTCTGGCTTTTATTAAATTACAAGAGTTGATTACCGGCCGTCCCATCACTTTCGGTGCTCAGAAACTCGTGAACGGCATATTATTGGCCATTGCGGTTATCCTGGGGTTGGCGATGGTGATCTCCGGCGGAAGCCACGACTTTCTTATGCTGACTCTCTACGTGATTATTGCCGTCGTCTTGGGTGTTCTGGTCGTATTACCTATTGGCGGTGCGGATATGCCTGTGGTTATTTCCCTCTTGAACGCCTTCACGGGTTTGGCTGCAGCGGCAACGGGATTTTTGCTGGCCAATAATGTACTGATTATTGCCGGCGCATTGGTGGGAGCTTCCGGAACCATTCTGACTCAGGCGATGAGCCGTGCCATGAATCGTCCCATTCAAAACATTGTTTTTGGGGCATTCGGTAAGGCGGTCTCAGGAGGCGGCGGAGCGTTAGCCGACACTGATGGGGTCGTACAGACTGCAAGCGTGGAGGATGTGGCGACCATTTTGGCCTATTCCCGCAATGTGGTAGTCGTTCCCGGTTATGGACTGGCGGTGGCCCGTGCGCAACAAGAAGTGCGGCAACTGATGGAAAAGTTGAGCCAACGAGGAGTCACCGTGCGCTTCGGAATTCACCCTGTGGCGGGTCGTATGCCGGGACACATGAATGTGCTCTTGGCAGAAGCGGATGTGCCTTACGATAGTTTGTACGAAATGGATGCTATTAACCCGCAATTTCCGCAGACGGATGTGGTGCTGGTTATCGGTGCCAATGATGTGACCAATCCTGCGGCACGCACCCAACCCGGCAGCCCTCTGTACGGTATGCCCATTTTAAACGTGGATCAAGCGCAGCGAGTCATCGTCTTAAAACGAAGCATGAATCCGGGATTTGCCGGCATTGACAATCCGCTGTACACCAATCCGAAGACGTCGATGTTGTTTGGTGACGCTAAAGCGTCTCTTGCTCACCTTCTTCGGGAATTAGATGAAGTATAACAGGGAATTGGGGTTTCGTGACAATGAAGGATTGGCAAAAGGTTGACCCTTGAAGAGTCAACCTTTTGCGTGATTATCCGGGGTTGTAGGCAATATGCTTTGGGCAATATCGGCATCCAGTGATTCATAATCCCAATAGCGGATGAGCTCGTAAAGTTCCTTCCGGGTTTGCATCTGATTCAAGAGATCGACTTGAGTACCCCTCTCGGCCAAGGCACGATAAAGCTGTTCGTAAGCCTTCGCAGCCATCCGCAGCGATGATACCGGAAAGATCACCATGTGGTATCCCCATCGTTCAAATTCTTCCGCAGTAAAATAGGGCGTCCGACCGAATTCGGTCATATTGGCCAATAACGGCACAGACGATATTTCTTGCGCCATTTTTTGGAATGCATCCTGAGAATCCAGAGACTCGGGAAATATCGCATCCGCGCCGGCCTCAATGTAGCGCTTGGCACGGGTAACGGCTTCGGAAAGTCCTTCGACACCATAAGAATCGGTTCGCGCGACCACAATCATATCCGGTACGGTCTGCTTGATGGCATGGATTTTTGCGGCCATTTCGTCAAGTCCGATTAGGGTCTTGCCGTTGAGGTGCCCGCATTTCTTGGGCAGCTCTTGATCTTCAATTTGAACCGCTGCGACGTGCGCTTCTGCCATTTCCTTGGCTGTACGGGCGGCATTGATAACTCCGCCGAAGCCGGTATCGATATCAACCAATAAGGGCAAGTTTGTGGCCCGAACAATGTCCAATGCTCGGGCTGCGACTTCGTATGAACTCACCAGGCCAATATCAGGCAGCCCTCGGCTGGCCGTATAGGCTCCCCCCGAAAGATATAGGCTTTCAAATCCTACGGATTTGGCAACTAGTGCTGCCATCGCATCATGAGCTCCGGGGATCTTTAAAATGTGCCTACCGAGCATCAAATTGTGAAATTTGGCAGCCAAATCCTTTTGGGATGACGGTTCTTGGAAAAGCCAAGCCATTAAGACACCACCTCCTCTTTATTGCAGCGATTGCCAACTATAATGCCCACCTTTTTATGAAATCGAGTACATTCATGTCTTCCAGTGTGGGATCCTCAAATAATTTGACGAGACGTTCAACCTTATCCGCGACATACCACGATTCAAGATTGGCACGAAACTTATTCTTTAAAGGGGACTCGGCTTCATGACGACGGTTGCGGTGTCCCAGAGGATATTCCACGCTGAGTTTAGGTGTTGAACTTCCATCCGTAAAATAAATCTGGACAGAATTGGCTATGGATCGCTTTTGGGGATCAAGATAATCACGGGAAAATTGTGGATTCTCTTGCACTATCATTTTCTCGCGCAATCGGTCGATTTGCGGATCGGAGGCTGCCTCATCAAGATAATCGTCGGCACTTAAGGTACCCTTTAATAATCCAACGACTGTCATGTATTGCAAACAGTGGTCGCGGTCGGCGGGATTGCGCAGAGGACCGGTCTTGTTGATAATACGCATGGCCGATTCCTGGGTATCAATGATGATGCGATCGATGTCCGCCAAGCGATTTATGACGGCGGGATGAAGTGTAATCGCTGCTTCCACTGCGGTTTGACCATGAAATTCGGCGGGATAGGAGATTTTGAAGAGAACATTTTCAATCACATAAGAATTCAAGGGTTGCACCAATGCAATGGCCTGTCCGTGCATGACCACGTCATTGAAACCCCATTGGGCAGCCGTCAGAGCCGTGTCGTAGCCCATTTCGTCTTGTAATGCCATAAAGGCCAACCAGAGGGCACGGCTGGCAGCATCGGCGGCAGCCCACGATTTGCGGGACCCCGTGTTGGGAAAGTGGCGGTATGTTCTCAGAACTCCGTTGTCAAGCCAGGCATTAGAGAGTGCGTTCAGCATTTGAGTGGGGTTTGCCCCCAACAAATGGGATCCTACTGCGGTGGACGCAACTTTAACAAAGAGAGCATGATCTAAACCGACTCGGTTGAGACTGTTTCCCAGAGCAAGGATTCCCTGAATTTCGTGGGCTTTGATAATTGCGGTCAACACGTCTTTGACGGTGTATCCCGAGCGTCCGACCAGCATCTCTTGTCGGCTTTTCCATACGGCTGCGGCCAATACAGCGCCGATATTGTCTGACGGGTGTCCCCATTCCTGTGCCAGCCAGGTATCGTTATAGTCAAGCCAACGATTCATACAGCTTATACTGAACGCGGATTGAATGGGGTCAAGTTCGAAAAATGTTCCGGGAATGGGACAGCCTTCGCCGGGAGCTAAACTTCCGGGGATCCACGGGCCGATTAACTTTCGGCATTCGGGGTAATTTAGGGCCAGAATCCCGGAACCCATTGCGTCAAACAGTACCCACCGGGCCATTCGGTAGGCTTCCTGACTTGCCAAATCCGCATCCATTACATAATGGACTATGTCCGTCAATATTGTGTCGGGGTTTCTCGGCGCGTTATGATGAGTCTGTGTCAATCACAACAGTCCTTTCCACACAGCGTATTCAGTCATTAGAGACCAGGCGGACAGTGTGCCCACTACTATTGGGGATGAAGCCCCTGTTGGCCTGTGTACAAAACGCGGGGGCGGAACAATCTGTTATGTTCGTATTGTTCGCGAACATGGGCAACCAACCCCGCGGTGCGGGCAGCAAAAAAGATAGGGGTATATAAATCGATGGGTACATCCAAGAGATAATAAACCGGAGCCGCGTAATAGTCCAAGTTCGGGAAAAGTCCTTTTTCTTTTTGCATGACTTCTTCTCCCTTGACGCACATGTCATAGAGATCGGCATGGCCCTTTATCGCAACCAATTGCTTTAGGGACGCTTTCATTAATAGGGCGCGAGGGTCCGGCTTCTTCATATAGACTCGGTGACCAAAGCCCATGATGCGTTCTTTGCGAGCCAGTTTATCCTTCAAATAGGGTTCAACCTGATCCGGGGTTTGCATTTCCAAGAGCATTTTCATCACGGCTTCGTTGGCTCCGCCATGCAAAGTTCCTTTCAAAGAGGCCACGGCTCCCACCAAGGCTCCATACATGTCGGACAAAGTCGAGGCAATAACGATGGCTGCGAAGGTCGAATTCGGCATTTCATGCTCAATATACACTGTCAGCAATTGGTCAAAAGCTCGGGTTTCGGTCTCATCAGGAACCTTTCCGGTGATCATTTTGAGAAAGTTTGCCGAGTAACCGAGTTTGGGATCTGCTTCAATAACCGGCTCGTGATTTTTGATATGGTAACTGTTGGCGACAATGGCGGGCATTGTGCCCAACAGAACGAGGGATTGGTGCCAGAGATTGTCCGGATCACGATGATCCACAGCAGGATCAAAGCTCGCCAGCGCGGAGAGAGCGGTGCGCAGAGAATCCATCAACTGAACATGCTTTCCGAGAGAACCCATAATGCTATAGATTTGTTTGGGAATATTTTGGAGCTCGTTTAGCTGTCGGACAAAGTTCTCATATTCCTCATCATTGGGCAAATGTCCTGAAACCAGCAGATATGCAACGCGCAGGTAATCGACTTTGGTGGCCAGTTCAATCAGATCATAACCTCGGATCACAATTTGTTCATGCTCCACATCAAGATATGACAGCGAGGTTTCTGTTGCGATGATACCTTCTAAACCTGGCCGATAGGTGTTATCTGCCAATTTTCTTCACGCCCTTCCCTGATAGATATGGTCCCATATAGGTACCATAAACAACATACCACAGCAATTATTTCACAATCTCCTATGGAGAGAAATAGACGAAATTGAGCGAGCAGTCATCTATTTATGGGAATTCAAACCACAAACAGGTGAGAGGGATTTCGGAGGTCCGGGGATTCAATCTAGGAGGGCGGATAAAATGCGGGATGGGGATCCAAAATCTACTGTTTTGTGAAGGGATTTGCCGCTTGGCCGGGACTTTGCCTGTCGCGGAGATGGACGATAAAAGGGTGGGATGACTTTCCTGACGCGAAGGTTCCGGATATGATGAGATAGGAAGTCGATTAGTTGGATGGCTCGCAGCATTCGAGTCCACAAGGAGACTTAACCGGAATACGAGCGGATCCAAAGGCGGTGCATAATGACGGATTGGAATGTCCTGGCTCAAGGCGCGTTGGAAGCTGTCCATTCAGCGCGAATGGAGATATTCGCTGTTATGAGTGGTGCCTATGCCGTGGAATACAAAAAGGATCATTCTCCGGTGACGGATGCCGATGTAGCGTCCCAAGCGGCGTTGTTGACAAAATTACAATCCATCGACCCGTTGGTGCCCGTGGTTTCTGAAGAGATGGCTGATGGGGCTTATGAGGGACGCTCTCGTTGGCCACGCTTATGGATGATCGATCCCTTGGATGGAACCAAGGAATTTGTGCGAGGCAACGGGGAATTTACCATCAATGTGGCATTGATAGAAGAGCATCGACCCGTGATCGGGATTATTGACTGGCCCGTAGGGGATATCACCTATCTGGCGATTTACGGGCAAGGCGCATATCGCATCGAACGGGGCGTGACAACACGACTCTATGGAAGCCAATTTTCTCCAACCGTCAAGGTGATTATCAGCCGCTCACACAGGCAGTCCGAACTGGAGTGGGTGCGTCGATGCGATCTCGATATTGAATCGGTAGACTATGTGGGCAGTGCCTTAAAATTTTGCCGCATAGCGGAAGCTCGCAACGACATTTATCCCCGTCTTACTCCAAATATGGAATGGGATAGCGCAGCGGGACATATTTTAGTGGCCGAGGCGGGAGGGCAGGTAGTCGATTTTCACGGCCAACCTTTGTCCTATAACAAAGCCGATTTGCATAATAACGGATTTGTGGTTGTGGGTGATTGGAACACGTGGTCCCGTTATTTTTCCGCTCATGACGTATTTAATCGCTAATAATCGTTGGAGAATGCCGGAACTTAGCGCTTTGGGCCAATATCTGTAGGCATTCGATAGTGACTGAATGGGCCAGAGATAATGCAGCCAAAATAATTTGAGCAAGTCATCGGGAAAATTATTTGAATATTAGACCATGTCGGATTCGGGAAGAGACTTCTGGTCCAAATCTCAGCTGTCAGTCATTCGTGTATGATAAGGTAGTGCCCCAGCATCATGGTCAATTTGCACAACTCCGTTCGCAGCACGGGGAACCAAGAACGACAAGGAAAGGAACTGTGTCCATTGGAGCGGAATCCCTTATTGGGAGATATCGGGCGAAAAATCTGCCAGATCGCCATGATATCTTAAGGGTCGGCTTTTCTGTTGGGATTCAAGGGGACTGTGGCACTCGCAACAGTGAGAAGAGGCCGAGTTCTGAGGCGTGATTCTGATTGAAAAGTTGATGTTCATTTTATTGAAGGCAGGCTTAGGAACTTGACCATGCTTGCCTATGTTTGGAAAGGCAGGAGCATATGGAACCCAACAAGTCGATTGAACGATTAGATACAGAAATATGGGATCCGTCCATACCTTGGTTGGAAGCCTTATCTACCGAAGAGATGCTGATGGCAATTAATCAGGCAGATCAATTAGTCCCAATAATCGTGAGTGAACAGATTGCGGAAATTGCCAAGGCGATTGATCTCATCGTGGAACAATTGCGACGGCACGGGCGTGTATTTTATGTGGGCGCAGGAACAAGTGGAAGGTTGGGCATTGTCGATGCGGCCGAATGCCCTCCGACTTTTAACACGGATCCGTCCATGATACAAGCGATTATGGCAGGCGGAAAAGAGGCTTGGCAGCAGGCTGTCGAAGGAGCCGAGGACGACTTTTCAGCGGGTACCAAAGTTACGGAGCGTTACGGAATTGACGGCAGAGATGTCGTGGTCGGCCTTTCTGCGTCGGGCCGCACCCCCTTTGTTTTGGGGGCATTGCAAAAGTCCCAAGAAATTCAAGCTCCTACCGTTTCCGTGAGTTGTAACCCCGATCCGGAAGCGGCCAGGTATTCTGATGTGGCTATCGTCGTTCCCACCGGTCCCGAAATCATTATGGGTTCCACCCGTTTGAAAGCGGGCACGGCTACCAAACTGGTTTTGAATATGTTGTCAACCGGAGCGATGATTCGATTGGGTAAGACTTATCACAATTTGATGGTTGATGTGAAAGCCACGAATTTGAAATTGAAAGAGCGTGCACACCGTATGGTTATGCTGGCGGCGGAAGTAGATTACACGCGGGCGGTTTCTTTATTGGAGGAATCAGACTACGAAGTGAAAACAGCTATTTTAATGCAATTTTTGAAGATCGACGCGATGCAGGCCAGAGATTTATTGCTTCAACAGGAAGGGAATTTGAATAAACTCTTGTAGTCCATATTAGGAACAAGCCTTGTCAACTGCTCTCGCTTGCGCCTCTTCGAGAAGGGGAGCTTGTGTCTTATCAGCATCCCATCGGGGATGTTTCTCTTTCCTTCGGTCAGGATAGCTCATATCCTAGAGGCCATATGGATGGCAATGGCCGAAGCGAGAGAACTTAGGCGTCCCGAGATGGGATAATCGGCAGTTCCATTGCACATGGATTGACAGGATTTAAGGGAACCGGGCAGCGGATATTACTGAACGTGCTCTACGAAGAAAAGGGTGGTATCTTGAAATATCCGGCGCACGGCAGTTGGTCTGTGGCTTATAATAGTGGGGACTGAGAAGTCGATGATGCTGAGTCACATTCTGTATTGGTGGGCAATCACCCGAGCCCATTGGCCTACTTGGCCAGCGACCATGGCATTCGACTTGAACACAGGCAAGGATTATGGGCCTTCTCTGATGTTACTCGGTGGAAGATGGACACCAGGCCGCGCACAACAGGAACGACTCCTAATTTCTTGTCCCACCCTCGCAAAAGGGCTTTTCGGAGCGCACCTCATGTGGCATGGATACGAAAATAAAGCGGAGGGCTGGTGAGATTTGCTAAACAATTCGTCAACAAATGCAGAATCGATGTCACCGATAACCATCTTGAGCGGGCTTTCATGGACGCACTTTCTAAACGATGGGGTGGCTAATTATCTACCGGGCATATTACCATTTATTATCATCCAGCGTCATATATCGGTAGCGCTCGCCGGGTCCTTTATGACGGCCCTGCTCTTAGCCCAGGGATTACAACCCTTATCTGGTTGGATTGCTGATCGCATCGGCGGGCGCTTACTGGTTTTGGGCGGTGTCGCTCTTAGCACACTGAGCGCGGCCCTATTAGGCTTCGCTCATCCGATCTGGCTCATTATGTCACTTTTGCTATTGACCGGAATCGGCAACACCGCGTTTCACCCTCAGGCGCTCTCCATTACCCGGACCTTCATCGGGCGACGACAGGGCTTGGGTATGTCGATCTTTCTGGCGGGAGGTGAGATTGGGCGGAGTTTAGGTCCCCTAGCCGCCGGTTTTGTTGTAAGTCGTTATGGACTCCCATGGCTTTGGGTGTTGGCGCTCCCGCTACTGCTCACCTATCTGTGGATTAGTCGAACCATTCCCGCTCAACCTCGTTCGCAAAAAGCCCAGGCACCCTTACAATGGCGGCGTCATATCCAACCGGCTTCCTCTCTTTTGGCCTATAGTCTTGTGCGATCCGCAACGATCTATGAAATTGTGACGTTAGCGCCCATCATGTGGCATCAAAGGGGAGGCTCATTAGTCACCGGAGCTGCTTTGGTGACCGTGTTAATTGGGGTGGGCCTGGTAGGTAATATCTTAGGTGGGACGATGAATGATCGAATTGGAAAACGTGCTGTTCTGCTAAGCACCAGTGTCTTGGCGACAATATCTCTCGTGGGTTTTGGGACGTTACACGGCATTTGGATTTGGCCCATAATCGCCGTTATGGGCATCGCGCTCTTTGGCT
Source organism: Bacillota bacterium (assembly GCA_021821465.1). Lineage (GTDB taxonomy): Bacteria > Bacillota > Sulfobacillia > Sulfobacillales > Sulfobacillaceae > Sulfobacillus. The sequence goes on along the minus strand of JAKACM010000025.1, from coordinate 37,553 downwards.
CTGCTTCAACGAGTATGCTTATCGGTCAGGATGTTTTTTCGGAAAACCCGGCTTTGGGTTCAGGTATAGCTTTGGGATTAGCGAATGGAGTGGGTGCCATTATCATCATTCCGCTCACCTATATTGCCGCCCATGATGGGAGTGCTACAACTATCGGAATCCTAAGTATACTGACGGTCGCTACCATTCCGGCCATTTGGGGGATGCCGATGACACATCACTCCGCGACACATGATTGACACACTACGGCCACATGAACAACTAATACTCCTGTAGATTAATGCTTTTCAGTATCGGACAACGAATAAACGGTCCTGGTGCGTGATGACGAGTCGACCGATCCGGTCGGCCAGAATGTCATGGAGGAGTTTTTTGAGTCCCTTTTTGTGATAGTGCATCCCGGACCCAAGATCGGCCACACTCTCGCAGGTCCATCCTTGACGGGCACAATACAGCTCCCACACCGGCTTTTGTCGGTCTAGATCGTCTTTCTGGTCGTGACGCGACACACGGGCGTATGCCACGGTTTTGCGAGGCGGGCTGAGCCGGGGACACGGCTCAGGTCGCAACCGGGCCCAGTCGTCACGCCGATACCCACCCGCCGTGCGGTCATCCGGTACCAGCTTGCCTTCATGCTCCCATCGGCGTCATGTCGATGGGGTGACTCCCAAAAATTCTGCAGCTTCTCGAATGCCAACACGTTTTCGATTCATCGCTAAATTATACAATAATGGGTAACCATCGGTAAACTTTTAGCAAACTGTTAAAACCCTTTAACAATAATTATATGCGATGATCAAACCATTCACAGGAGGTGTTATGTATCGATAAGGACCCTGTTCACTATCTTGCGAGGGCTGTAATCATTGAACATGAATACGTTCTCTTAGTTCATCAAAAAAAGTTTCCCAACACATTTTTGCCTGGTAGTCACGTTGAGTTTGGAGAAAACGTCATTACGACCATTGAACGGGCAAGTACGTTACTTAAAAAAGCGTAACGTGCTCTCCCAGCCTAATTGCACAGTCCGGCCCGTTAACGCATCAGGGAATTCTCTCAGAATGCTGATAAGTCCTCAATCAATTTATTGCTATTTGATACCTAAATTGTGATAAAAATAGCCGCCCTTAACAAGGACGGCTCAGGTTGCAAAACTTTAGGAATAAAGCAACGAGAGTTCCGTAGATGGATCAAATGCGTGCAATCGTGGTAAATTGATAGCCATGGTAACACTTTCCCCGACATGGGCGTCCCAAGAGTTGTCGGTGCGTGCCGTTAAAGGTTGCCCTTCGAGGTCCAGATAGACGATGTTTTCGTGGCCCATAGGCTCAATGACTTGGACAGTGGCTTTCACAGCTGATGCAGTCTCCGGAAAATTGTGGAGAAAAATGTCTTCCGGGCGGATGCCAACCGTCAGATTATCGTTGAGCAAAGCCGACGAGGCATGGGCTATGGCGGGCGGCACGATGAAAGATTGAGTACCTACGTGAAAGATCCGATTTTCGTTTTGAGTCTTTAGAGTGCCTTTAATGAGATTCATGGCCGGAGTGCCTACGAAAGTGGCGACAAATTGATTGGCGGGTTTGTTGTAAATGTTGTCCGGGGTATCGACTTGTTGCACCAGCCCATCGCGCATAACCACGATCCGTGTGCCCATCGTCATGGCTTCTGTTTGATCATGGGTCACGTAGATGATTGTGGCTCCCAAGCGGTGGTGCAGATTTTTTAATTCTACTCGGGTCTGCGTGCGTAATTTAGCATCAAGGTTAGATAACGGCTCGTCCATAAGAAAGGCCTTGGGTTCCCGGACAATGGCCCGGCCCAAAGCCACTCGCTGGCGCTGACCTCCGGATAATTCCTTGGGCTTGCGGGTGAGGAGTTGACCAAGGCCCAAGATTTCGGCGGCTTCTTTAACACGTCGGTTAATTTCTGGTTTTGGCGTTTTACGCAGTTTTAAACCAAACGCCATATTTTCATAGACTGTCATATGAGGATAGAGGGCATAATTTTGAAAAACCATGGCAATGTCGCGATCTTTAGGGGGTTTTTGGCTGACGTTTTCGCTACCGATAAAGATATCACCGTCAGATAATTCCTCTAGACCGGCTACCATACGGAGCGTTGTCGTTTTGCCGCAGCCGGACGGACCCAAAAAAACCAAAAATTCTTGGTCTTTGATATTCAGATTCACGTCGTGAACGGCTTCCACGGCCCCATAACGCTTCGTCACGTGCTCTAATACTACACTCGCCATTGGAAATGACTCCTTTAATCAGTAGTGGGCTACATTGGCATGAATTCCTTACTCTCTAATCTAGCTGGGTTTATCCTCATTTTTTGAGGGACGTTGTCGTGCGAGCAACTTTAACCCAGGGACGACCATGATCCCATTGTACTTCAATTGGCAGCCCAAAGGCATCAGTTAGAGAATGGTCGGTAATGATTTCTTCCAGCGTGCCTCGTCCCAAAACGCGGCCATTGGCCAATAGCAGGACGTGAGAAAAAATATCACGCAATTCTTCGACATGATGTGTGACGTATATCAGGTTAATGTGAGAATCATGGGATAAGTGCTCGATTCCGTCGAGCAACAATTCGCGTGAGGGAATATCCAAGCCAGAACATGGTTCATCAAGAATCAGTAAACGTAATGATGCCATCCAAGCTCGCGCCAGTAAGACCCGTTGTTTTTCTCCTTGGGATAACAAGCGATATGCTTGGGCTGCTTTGCTGTCCAGACGGACTGTTTCCAGTGCTCGGCGCGCCTTTGTCTCGGTTTCTCGGGATATATTGCGGTACGAGGCGCCAATGGACGCATCTTGTCCTGAGGCGACAACTTGCAATACGGTATTGTCACCGTGATGCGAGGTAAACCACTCTCCCAAAGAGACACTGACCCAGCCGATTTGCTTGCGTAATTCACGCAGATCCACCTGTCCGAAGGTGTGATCGAGAACCCGTACTTGTCCGGATGAAGGCCACAAATATCCTGTGATGATTTTCAACAAGGTGGTCTTGCCTGATCCGTTGGTGCCAATGAGCGCCCAATGTTGGTCAGGGCCGATTGTCCAGGATATATCGCGGAGAATCGCAGAACCGCCGCGAACAAAGTTTATCTGACTGAGCTCTAGAATGGGGTCCATAATTTCATACTCCTTGGCAATAGTGAATGGATCGAGTCGTGACAAATCTCTCGTATATGTGAATCACGCAGAATGTGACGTTATCACAGAGGCTGTGCCTTGGGACCGACAATGGTCGCGGGGACGCTATGGGCTGTCCACAGTGCGTAGTTCACCGAATCCAGCAATGCCAGCCATGACGCTTCCAGGATATTGCGTGATACCCCGACAGTGTGGACTGGTTCTTCGCGGAACTCGGAGAGACTCCACACACGCACTTGAGAACGAGTACCGTCCCGTCCGTCTATCACCCGAACCTTGTAGTCTTGCAGACGCAGTCCGGCGATAACCGGATAAATCCGGGTTAAGGCACGTCTCAAGGCCACGTCCAGTGCATGAACCGGACCGTCTCCTTCTCCCACTTCCACGAAATGCGAATCGCCGACGATGATACGCACTGTGGCTTCGGCAATGGTTCTTTGGTCATGAGTAACGGAGGCATGGAAGCGGTCCACTTCAAAATAGTCGGGAACATGCCCTAATGATCGCTCCACAAGGAGTTTCATGGACGAGGGAGCATCTTCGTATTGATAACCACGGGCTTCCATACGCTTGACGGTTTGAACCAGTTCTTTGACCGTTTCGGATGAAGCATCGAGATTTTGGAAATGGTACAACAAATTTGATCGTCCCGCGAGTTCGGACACCAAGATACGGCGTGTTTGACCGACTTGTTCCGGCCGTATGTGCTCGTAAGCTGCGGCATATTTGCGTACCGCCCCCACATGGACCCCGGCTTTGTGGGTAAAGGCATTATCTCCGACGAAGGGGGCCGAATCATCCGGAATTAAATTGGCGATTTCCGCTATGGTGCGTGAGAGTCGGGTCAGCTCTTGAATCATGTTTTCGTTGCCCGCAGATTTATGCATTTTGTGCACAAGATTGGGCCAGATCGTGCACAAGTTAGCATTGCCGCAACGTTCCCCATAACCATTGATTGTGCCTTGCACCATCATGGCTCCGGTCTGGACCGCCATAAGGGAGTTGGCGACCGCGAGACCACTGTCATTATGGGCATGGATTCCGAGAGGGATGTCGGTTAATGACTGGGATTTTTTGAGATAGGTTTCAATTTGCCCCGGCAGACTGCCCCCATTTGTGTCACATAAGACAATCCAGGATGCGCCACCTTGTTCTGCGGCATTCAGCACTTTCAGCGCATAATCACTGTCTTCCTCGCATCCGTCGAAAAAGTGTTCGGCATCAAAAATGACCTCCAGTCCGTGACTCACAAGATATTGAACCGATTCTTCAATGAGGGTCAGGTTTTCATCAGGAGTCAAGCCCAGGATCTTAGTGGCTTGGAATAGAGAGGATTTGCCGAATAAGGTGGCAACCGGACATTGGGCATCCAAAATAGCTCGTAAGTTGTGATCTGTGTCAACAAAGACGCCTCGTCGTCTGGTGCTGCCGAATGCTGTCACTTTGGCATGTTTTACAACCGGCCCAACCGCTTGAAAAAAGGCCGTGTCTTTGGGGTTGGAGGCGGGCCACCCACCTTCAATATAATCAAAACCAAATTCATCCAGCAGCTGGGCAATTTGCAGTTTGTCTTCTACAGACAGCGAGATGCCGCGACGTTGCGTGCCGTCTCGAAGTGTGGTGTCATAAAGCTGGATTCGAGTGGGTATCAATGATTTTGTCACTTCCTTGGGTCAGTATAGTGGGAGCACATTCCATAGAGATTTGGGGTTGCCATGATGCATTCTGTCACGATGAATGGATTTTTTCGGTTCCGTAAAGTGTAAAGCATTTCAGAATTATGATCAAAGCCTTTCTGGCCGGACGGAGATCTGCCCTTCGGTTAAAACAGCAATTCGGGGGATTGTAGTATACTGATTGTGTTGTCTCATCAAAAAACTCGACAGCAGGGGACAATTTTCTACAGGATGAATGAGGTTAGCAAGACATGATAAATATTTCCCGTAAACGCACACAAACAAGGACGTTTTACCTTCTTTTTGGCATCGTCTTGGCGGTATCGTTACCACTCGCATTTTTTGCGGGATGGATGGCCGACTTAAGCCAAATCCGTCCGGTGTTGACGCAACTCGGCCACGCTCAACCAAAAGTCGCTGCCCCACCGGTATCCGGTTCCAAAGAACCGCCGACCGGAATTCCTCAACTCCGGGCGACTTGGGGAAATTCCCAGGTTCTATTGACATGGACACGGGTTGCCGGCGCGAAAACCTACACAGTATACCGAAGTATGGGGAATCTGGGATACTCCCATGCGCAAGTGATTGGCCAACTCAGTCAGTCGACCTCTCAAATTGCCTTTGCCGATTTTTCCCTGACCCCGGGACGTCACTACACCTATTGGGTGGCTGCGGGTAATCGGGCGGGCCTGGGGCCCATCAGTCAAGCACTCAGTGGCAGGACATTTTTCTCTTCGTCAGTCATTGCCCATAACGCGGAAAAAGCTGCCGTATGGGTTCAAGCCCAGTCGTGGAGCCAAGGGGGCATGGGACTGTTGGTGCCGGCGGATCATATCCAAAGCGCTCTGGCCTTCAATATTGATCATGTGCTTTATACCCCTTTATATTTGCCGCCGAGTATCTCTCATTCAAATTGGTTGACAAAGCGCTGGATAAGGTGGAAAAACGGCAATACTCGCCTCGGGGTATTGCAATCCTTCCATCATCTCACATTGCTTCAAGGACTGAATTCTCCGAAGAGGCCGTCATTGCCACTGGGGCACTTAAACACCGACAATGTTGCTGTCTGGCGTCAAAGAGGGCACTGGCAGTATAAAAAATTCCAGAGAACGATCCCAACACTTCCCGCGGACGCTATTGTGCTTAACGGCTATGGTCAGGCATGTGCTATGACTAATGCGTCAGGCCCAGTTATTTTTCTCCATCCTTTGTCCCTTTCCGACCAGACTTCAAATAGGTAGATCCACTCAAGAACGGCATGTTCCCCGAAAGCAAGGCGAATTCCCTATCCTCCCTTATGCGGAGAGGCAATTGAATAATGCGGAACTTATCAGACATGGGCCCAGAGAACACAGAACTCTGAGGACATTTTTTCAGCCCTCTTGTGAAGTTCGGCAAAGGCCTCATGAGATCGGTAGAAGTTCGGACGCTCTCATTTCCTGGCTTTTATTCTCCAGAATCCTCGTCAGTGTCTGACCAGTTCGATGCGTTATCCTCCCAAGATGTCTTTTCGCAATGAAATACTAAGAGACCCCTTTCATCTTCTTGTCGTGATTTTCCCTGGAGAATAATATCCGGCTTGTTCTCTCCTTGCAGAATGTGGATTTGCCAATGCCCCACAGCCGGAGGAATATTCTGTCCTTGAGGGATTAAGCGCGCCTCCATATACCACTCCAAAGTGTCAATCGAATTGCTATAAGGTAAAAAATCCATCTTACCGCGGTTAATATTACGTAAAGCGTGATTAACCTCTTTTAAGGTTCGACCTAGTCCGGGAATCCACTCATCAAGCCGAGACAGACTGATGCCAAGAACTTTCACGTATCCTGCTCCTTTCAATTTCGGTTCTATGCTAAGCTACCGTTGGTTAAGATGTGAACAACTCTGTTTAAAGAAAACAAGTTATTTGATTCACAAAATATAATGGATTGTATTTTATTCTTGAACACTATATCATTAATGCAGTCGAATTAACTAGACACAAAGAGATGGGTTAGAGGTGTTAGGAAAGGAGGGGGATCAGAACTAAAATATAGCTCAAAAAAAGTGATGATTCTGTCATATACAAGAGGCTCATCTATAGTTTATTCCGATCATTACTTGTGATGGTACAAAAGGATGACTGAGACTTGTCCTCTTGGGCGACGACTGATGCGGCAGATTGAATACTTGGAACCATTCCGGAATTCGATGACGAAGTAATGGGGTTCATGGTCGGTATCCATTCCGTAGATAAACTGCTTCCTTCTTTGTTTTCGGTCCCGAGGACTTTACAAATCGGCCCATAAAGAGGGACGGCATGTGCGTTTGTGTTCTTCAGCTAGACAGGCTAAGGAGGTACGATAATGCCCTCTGATCGGTACACTGACGTGGCATTGGAAGAAAAGCAACGATTGTTTGACGAGGTCAAGGCAGATGCACGGTACGAGACGTATCTGTATGGATGCTATGAATGTGGAATTTGTGTGGCTGCTTGTCCTTCGGCGCGGTTTTACGATTTTTCCCCCCGCAAGATCACCCAAACTTTGGCACGGGAAGATGTCGAACTTTTTTACGAGCAATTAAATGACGATGTGTGGAATTGTTCTCAGTGTTTTTCTTGCAATCGCTGCCCCAGACAAAACAGCCCCGGCGGACTCATTACCGTAATGCGTGAAGTAGCGGTTAAAAATGGTCTTCGCACCACAAAAGAGGCCTTAGCAGGTTATACCCGGATTATTTACAAGATTATGACAACCGGTACACAGGTATCCCCCGACATGTTGCAAGAAGATGCCTTTCCTGATTGGGGACCCCAGGTCAAAGCCGTATCCGACAATTTGGACGTTTGGCGGCGTGTGCTTCCGCCGGAAACCTTGCATACCACCGGACTGTCTTGGCAGGTGGAGGAGCGGACGATGCACGAACTCTACGCGATTTGGAAAATGACCGGTACTCTCGACATGATTGGGGAGCTTGACCAAGGACTCCATGACATCATGGAGGAGATTATGGACGATGCACTGGAAGAAAGCGGCCTGATCGCGGAATAGCCATTCGTCAAACTCAAAAGGAGGTTAAGCACGATGGAATCAATGGATGTACGGGTTAACGGAACGAAGGTTGAAACATCCCGGAAATTCGAGCGGGATCCCGAGAGTGTTCATGATGAGGATCTCCGGGAAGCTATATGGGAACTGGGTCGTGAAGGTGAATGGATTGTTCAGCCGGTTCCAAAGCCCTATTATAGCGCTCCTACAAAATACGGACGGCTCAAGAAAATTCCCTTGGAACACACCTGGCATCACAAGAGTTGCGGACAATGCGGACACATTCCCGGTTATTCCACCTCAATCTTTTGGCTGAATCGGCTCTTGGGATATGACTACTTCGACCCTCGCGATCAAACTTCCTGCACTGCTTGGAATTATTATGCGTCCGCCACCTCCAACCAAGCCGCACAAGCGGCGGTAGCGATGCGAAACTTTTCTGCCGCTTACGAAACGGGATATTTCCCTTTGATCCATTGCGGAACGAGTTTTGGCCATTACAAAGAAGTGCGCCATGAATTGGTGCATGACGCGAAGTTGCGCCGTCAAGTTCGCGCCATCATTGAAAAGCTGGGACGGCCGTTTGTGATGCCGGAAGAAATCGTGCACTACAGTGAATGGATGTATGCCGTAAGAGAAGAGCTGGAAAAGCGGCGTCAATTAGATGTGTCAGGGATTACAGCCACAGTTCATCCCGCCTGTCACTACTACAAATTGCAAACGGGTGACGCCATTTATGATCCCGAAATTTACGGCGGGCAACGCACGGCCGCGGTGACCGGAGTGGTTCAGGCTTTGGGTGCTAACGTTGCCGATTATTCCACTTGGTATGACTGTTGTGGATTTGGGTTTCGGCATATTTTGGTGCAACGCGACTTTACCCGCAGCTTCGCCACCATTCGCAAAATCGAAGTGATGAAGCAAGAAGCCAATCCCGATGTCGTGCTAACACACGATACCGGATGTGTGACCTCACTGGATAAAAGCCAGTTTGCGGCCCAAGCTCATGGTAAGAATGTGGGCGTGCCCGTGATGTCGGAATCTCAGTTTGCTGCCCTGGCCTTGGGAGCTCACCCTTTCCGAGTGACGCAACTCCATTGGCATTCGGTAGATTACCGACCTCTTCTCGAAAAAATGGGTATCGATGTTGATCAGGCGTGGTCGGAATTTCAGTCAGATGTCGACAAAGTGAAACAAGGGGAAATGGAGTTTTTGACGTGGGAACACGTTCTCTAACTTAGAGGGGAAAGGCAGGGATCGAACAGATGGCAAACGCGGATACCATATTGATTGTCGGAGCAGGACCGGCCGGGTTGGAAGCAGCGAGAACGGTGGCGGAATTGGGAAAGCGAGCGCTATTGGTAGAGGCTAAAACAGAATTAGGCGGTACGCCTTATGCCTCTTATGCCACCTTGACGCCGGATTTAAAAGACACGGAAGAAAGTATGAGACATATGTTGGAGGCAGTACGGAAAAATCCGGCCGTGGATGTGAGGCTCGATACCCGAGTTGTGAAAAGCGAAGGAACAAGCGGATCCTTTCATGTGAGTTTGTCCCATGACGGGACGGAAGTTGCGGAAGACGTAGGGGCCATTGTGGTGGCGACAGGTTTTCAACATTTTGATCCCGGCCGGGAAACTCAGATGTACGGATATTATGAATATGATGACGTCATCACCTTGGTCGATGCCGAAAAAATGTTCAAAGAAGGAAAAGTTGTCCGTCCCTCCACCAAAGAACCCCCCGAAAAGGTGGCCTTTATCCAGTGCGTCGGGTCCAGAGATCGCCAAATCGGTAACAAATACTGTTCTAAGGTGTGCTGCGGCATTGCATCCAAACAATCGATAGAAATTAAGCGGATGCTGCCTAATGCCAAAGTTTTTATCTTCTATATCGATATGCGGATGTATGGCTTTTGGGAAGACCAGATTTACTGGAAGGCACAAGAGGAATATAAGGTCAATTACGTTCGCGGAATCGTGACCGAAGTGATCAAAAAAGGCGACAAGTTACTGGTGAAAGGCGAAGATACCACAATGGGGCGACCTATGGAGGTATTGATGGACCTGGTTATTTTATCTGTGGGGATGGAAGCTTCGAAGGGCACCATCGAAATGTCCCGCGTTCTTCAGATTCCGCGGGAAGAGCATGGGTTTCTCCAAATTGTGGGCGGGCCTTTGGATACGGTATCCACACCTGTGGCGGGAATTTTTGTGGCGGGCGCCGCTGCCGGGCCTAAAGATATCGAGGATTCCGTTTCCATGGGAGCGGCGGCAGCGGCCAAAGCGGTCGGTGTTTTAAACCGCTCCGCCTTGCATGTGTGATGACAGCTCCAGTGATTGATGCCCAGGCCATGGCTGAATTTCTGGATAAAGGGGAATCCATGGTCTCCCATGAGGAATACGAGTATTGGAACAAAGTGCTAACCCGTCGCTCCCAAAAGATCTTTCTGCCTCTGCGTGATTCCGATCAATGTCTGCGCGTGGTCCCGTCAACGGCCCGTATCAAATCAGAACAAAAAGAGATATGGCAGAAGGTTGAAACTCCCATCCGGGAGGCCGTGGAAGACAATAACCCCGAGCAGGTCATCGAAATTTTAGCCCGATTCGATGCGCCACCGTGGCTCTGGGAGTGGGGAACATTTTGGCTTGCCAACGCTTATCCCGAAGAGTATGTGTGGTGGTCGCGCTGGATGTACCGCGCGGATAGCAAGACCGGGGCAATAGCCTTGGTGCTGACAGATCCCCATTGCTTAATGGTGCCATTACGTCCTTTATATGCACAAATTCTTCAGGCAGGCCGTTTTGCGGAACAGGTACTCGAGGGATGGCATCGTCCTTCTCTCATTGATTCGCCCTATCGTCATATGGTTGGCTTGGCAATGGTCTATGCAGTCTATCTTTTTACCTTGGCATCGTGGCGTTTAACCGATGAATTTACTCAAGTCTTGCCCCCTTTTCCGAAAGTGGTGGCCAATTTACTAGGGATTGGAAGATGGGAGGGGTACAGCGTTGCAAAAAGCGAAAGCGATTGAATTGGACGTGGCTGTGGTTAACGGGGTTGAACTAAAAGGATCCTGGAATCGCATGTTTGAGCCACGAACCATATCGGAATATGATCTTTCGGTCCTGGATGAAATCACTGCCATTCCGGGGGCCGAATCCTTGGGATATTGCTATCAGTGCGGGAAATGCACCGGAGTGTGCCCGGTAGACACGGTGGGGGACTATTCTCCCCGAAAAATCTTTCGCCGCACACAACTGGGCATTTCTCTTATGGACTCTCCGGACTTATGGTTATGCACAACCTGCCGAAATTGCCTTCGAGTCTGCCCTAAAGAAGTGAATATGATTGACATTATGCCGGCAGTTCGAGAAAAAGCGGTGTTGGAGGGAAATGCTCCCGAGGAATTGCTGCAAGCGTTCGAAAATACGGCGCGCTACGGTAATCCTATTGGGGATCCCCCTAAAAAGCGCGCAGAGTGGACGAAGTCTGCGGGTGTACCGATTTCCATCATGTCTCAGAAAAAGGCACCGGTCGATGTGCTGTGGTTTGTGGAATGCTATCCTTCGTATCATCCCCGTGGCAAAGAGGCGTCGTCCGCTCTGGCCCGCATTTTCGATGCGCTGAATGTCGACTTTGGCATCTTGGGAAACGAGGAAAAATGTGCAGGCGATTCCCAGCGCATGGCAGGGGAGCATGGTCTCTTTGAGATGCTGGCCGAGCACAACATTAAGATGTTGTCCAAATACTCCTTTAATCAGATTGTGGTGACAGATCCTCATGCCTACAATGCATTTCTTCACGAGTATCCCAAATTTGGAGGGCAGTACGCTGTCAAACACTATACCCAATATTTGTCCGAACGTCTGACGGACATCCGTTGTACCCACGAGATCCCTTATCGGGTAACATTTCATGACCCCTGCTATTTGGGACGGCACAACGGAGAATATGAGGCACCCCGTCAGCTTTTAAAGGCCCTGCCGGGAGTGGATTTGATAGAAATGGGCCATTGCCGTGAGAGCTCATACTGCTGCGGGGGTGGCGGAGGGGGCATGTGGCTCGACAGTTTCACCCGGGATTATGCCAGTGAACGGCTCTCGGAACGTCGGGTCAAAGAGGCCGTGGAATATGGCGCGGATATTTTGGCGGTAACGTGCCCTTATGAAGTGCCGCGCTTTGAAGATGCGGTAAAGTCCACGGGAAATGCCGGCAAACTGGCGGTGATGGATATCGCAGAGTTACTGGCTTATTCGATGGGACTCGTGGATTCGTTAGTCATGGCCAATTAGGCGGACAAGGAGGAACAAGACGATGTTGCGCATTGCAGTCTTAATGAAGTCGGTGCCGGATCTGGTAGAGGATATTGCGCTGGATGAAGAGGTGGGCCAAATACTCTTCGATGAAATGACCTATGTGCCCAGTGAATGGGATGATCAGGCTCTCGAGGAAGCTTTGTTGATAAAAGAAGAATCAGAGGCGGAAGTCACTGCCATTGCCATTGATGGCACGCAAGACAGCGACAATATGCTTTTTACAGCACTGGCCAAAGGTGCCGATCAAGCCGTGAAGTTGACAGGTGATTATGATTCTTCGTTAACGAATCGGCAACGGGCGCAAATTTTCGCCGACTATGTGCGCGAAGGGTCATTTGATTTGGTTTTGTCGGGAGTCCAGGCCATAGACGACGTCGATGGGCAGATTCCCGGCTTGGTTGCGGGCCTTATGGGATGGCCGCATGCTTCCGTGGTCACCGAAGTCAAGGTTAAGGGGCAGGGGGTTGTCTTGCGCCAAGAATACGCGGGAGGGCTGATAGCCGAAATCGAAGGTGCCACCCCTGTCATCGTGGGTATTCAAGCCGCCCGCAAGCCTCCCCGTTATGCCTCCATTGCCAAAGTGCGGCAGATTGCCAAAAGCCGTCAGATTGAAGAAGTCGAAACCCAGCCGGCGGAAGTACCGGCTTTGACGGTGCGTCGTTTTTATAAACCGGTTGTTTCGGGCCATGCAGAGATGATCGATGGAGATGCGGAAGAAGTGGCGGGGCGGATCATTGAGATTCTTCAAGAGCGAAACTTGTTGAGGAGGTAGATGTTGTGGGATCCATACTGGTTGTGATGGAAAACGGGACAGGCGGTTTTGTTGATTCCAGCAAAGAACTTATCGCAAAAGCCAAAGACATAGCCAAGGCCCTCGGGATGTCATCGGTCGCGATAGGCTTTGGGAGCGAGGCCGAAAAAAATCTGAAAGGTCTTTCCGTAGACCGGGTCATAGCTGTGTCCAATCCGGAATTGACGCAATACCATCCCGAAGCCTATGAAAAGGCCCTGGCCCAAGTTTTACAAAAGGACCAACCGTTTTTAACCTTAGTGGCAAATACCACCATGGGCATGGATCTGGGAGCGGGTTTGGCCGCACGTGCTTCTTTGCCGTTGATAGCCTATTGCAGTCAATTGTCGGTTGAGGGCCAGGAAGTACTGGCAACATCTTCAGTTTTTGCCGGCAAGCTGATGGCGGAAATCGTTGTGCCAGAGTCTGGTGCCGTGATCAGTGTCATGCCCGGTCAATGGCCTCAGGATACCGACCGAGGGGATCCCCCAATCGACCGGATGTCTTTGGATCTCCCCTCAAGTATGAAGATTTTGCAATTGATTGAACCGGAAAAAGGCGATGTGGACATTACCAAGGCGGAGATTTTGGTCAGTGTCGGGCGGGGAATAGACAATCCCGATAATTTACCCTTGGCCGAAGAACTGGCAGAGGCTATCGGAGGCGTGCTCAGTTGTTCGCGGCCGGTGGTGGATGCCGGATGGTTGCCTAAATCCCGTCAGGTCGGAAAATCCGGGCAAACGGTAAAACCGAAAGTATATATGGCGTTTGGTATTTCGGGAGCTCCGGAGCATCAGCAAGGAATGAAGGATGCCGATCTGATTATTGCCGTGAACACCGATGAAAACGCATCCATGATGGACATTGCCCATTATGGGAGCACGGTGGATATGTTAGATTTGATGCCGGCCTTAACAGAAAGGTTAAGGGGGGAGTAGAGTGATCGGTCAAGACATTTTGGTGCTCTTAACCATCCTCATGTTTTTGGCGGCGACGGGATACTTCGTCTATCGAATGCTCCCTATTTTTCGAGTGATGCAAAAGGCCCGCTCCACCGACCGCTTAGACCACTGGCCCAAACGGCTCAGCTTCATGCTGGGCCAGGTCTTTGGGCATAAACGCTTATTGCGGCTTCGGTTATCCGGGATACTTCATTTCTTTATCTTCAGCGGATTTGTGGTGCTGTTGATTGATGTGGTGTCGGCTATTGCCCAGATTTTCGATCCCCATGTCACTTTGGACGCACCTCTGGCTTTTGTGGTCGATTTGTGGGCACTGCTTGTGTTGGTGGGGATTGTTTTGGCGGTCTACCAACGGGTCGTCGTGAAACCGGAACGCTATCATGGATCCGACGAAAGAGACGGTTACCTCATTTTGGGGATGATCGCGGTGATTATGATCGGGATCTTTCTCCATGAATCCTTTTATCCTTTTGCATCCCCCTATCTATTTCATGTCCATGCCACCCTGAACCCCTGGGGATTTGTGGGATATGAATTGGGGCATTTGTGGATAGCAACCCACGTAGCCTCTAACGTCTCGGTGGCAGAGGGGGGATACATTCTGGGCTATCTTTTGGATATCGGCATGGTGTTTATGTTCATGGCTTATTTGCCGACATCTAAGCATTTGCACATCTTTTTGGCTGTCCCCAGCATTTTTCTTCACAAAACGCGTCCTCACGGAGAGTTGGTGCCTCCCTTAAAAGAGGAGGAGGCGATGGCCATTAAGACATTTAGTGACATGAACTGGAAAGATGTCTTGGATCTGTTCACCTGCACGGAATGTGGCCGGTGTCAGGCGGTTTGCCCCGCTTATGCCGCGGGTCAGCCCTTGTCTCCCAAAATGGTTATTTTGGAGTTGCGGGATGCTTTACGCCGGGAACTCGGAGGTGAAGAAGTCGAACCTTTGGCCGGGAGAGTTGTTAAGGCCGAGGAATTATGGTCTTGCACCACTTGCGGTGCATGTCAAGAGGCGTGTCCGGTATTTATTGAACATGTTCCCAAAATCGCCGGATTGAGGGCGGCGTTGATGGAAGAGGGGGAAGTCGACAAAAACAGTCAAAAGGTGTTAGTGGGCTGGGATCGTCAAGGCAACTCCTTCGGGCAGCCGCCCCGCAAACGTCCGTCTTGGACTAAAGCTTTGGATACACCGATTAAAGATGCACGCAAGGAAAAGATAGACTGGTTGTGGTTTGTCGGAGACTTTGCCTCCTATGATCCCCGCTTGCAAGAACTCTCAAGACTGGTGGCCCAAATTTTGCAACAAGCCGGAATTGATTTTGGCATTTTGTACGAAGGTGAAGTCAATGCCGGGAACGAAGCGTTACGTATGGGGGAATTCGGGTTATTTGAGACCTTGGCTCAAAAAAATCTCAAGTGGCTGGACAAAGCGGAATATAACCAGATCTTTACCACCGATCCCCATTCTTTTAACGCACTGCGCAACGAGTATGGCAAATTGGGATTTGAAAAGCCGATAAGGCACTACACCCAAGCGTTTTTGGACCTGATCGAACAAGGCCGGCTCTCCCCCTCACCCCTGTCTATTCGTGTCACTTATCACGACCCTTGTTATTTAGGGCGTTGGAACCGGGTATTTGAAGCTCCCCGTCAATTGTTGACGAAGATGGGAGTCGAGCTGGTGGAAATGCCTCGTCATGGTGCCAACAGTTTTTGTTGTGGAGCGGGAGGCGGACGGATATGGATGGAGGAAGTGGGGATTAAGGAGCGACCGGCCGACAACCGGATCCGGGAGGCGTTGACGCTTGATAATGTGAACTATTTTGTCGTGGCGTGTCCCAAGGATATGTCCATGTTTTCGGCAGCCGTGCAAACAACCGGCAGCGAAGACCGTATTAAAGTCGTGGACGTCGCGGAACTTTTGGCCCAAGCAGTCGGACTGAGTGTTCCGGAATCTGCCGTGGCCGTAAAATGATCGAAAGGGCGGGGAGATAATGGCCGAAGTGGAAGGATGCAATATTCCGGAGAATTTGTACTACTGGATTGAAAAGCACGTCTGGGTGAAATCAGAGGAGACCGTGGTGTTGATCGGCTTGTCCGATGTCGCTCAAAGTTTAGCGGGCAAGATCATCGTGGTCAATTTAAAGGCAACAGGGAAAACCTTGGCTCGTGGCAAGAGTGGGGGGACTTTGGAGAGCGGAAAATGGGTCGGATCCATTCCGACACCTGTGGCAGGGGAGGTGATAGAGGTCAATCAGGCCGTGAAGGCCAATCCCGGTCTGGTTAATGACGATCCGTACGGCCAGGGTTGGCTGTTAAAAATCAAGCCATCAAATTGGGAGGAGGACAAAATCCTCCTGGCCACCGGCGAGAAGGGGGTCCAATCCTACCGTGAAAAACTTCAACAAGACGGCATAAAATGTGCCCAATAAAGGGGGGGAGCTTTCGTGGCGCAGGTTTTTGCTTGTGAATTCCCCGACGATTTTTGGTTTGATGTGGACAAAGATGTTTGGATATTTCCTCTTCCGTCCGGGGTTTTGCGCTTGGGGATGACGGATCCGGCCCAAACCCGGTCCGGACGGATCCTGCATGTGCGGGCTAAGGCGGGCAAGACGGTTAAAGAAGGAAAAAACGTCGCAACCATCGAATCCGCCAAATGGGTTGGCCCCTTTCCGGCTCCTTTCGAGGGGAGTATCGTTGGGGTTAACGAGAAGGTGTCGGCCGATCCCAACATCATCAACCGAGATCCTTACGGTGAAGGATGGATCGTTGAGTTTCGGGCCGGCACGTCGTGGCCCAGTCCACACTTGATCAAAGGGGTCGATGTGGCTCCTTTTTACCGGAATAAGCTGAAAGACGAAGGCATTACGTGTATACGCTGTGAGCCTGTGGATAGTGATTCGCCGGAACGCTTCAACGACGCATTTTGAAGAGAAGAGAGTGGGGTCTTGTCTACAATTTGGAGTAGAGTAGGTATGACCCCCAGCGTGGGAGATGACAGCTTGGCGTGAGAAATCGAGACGGGATGGCTTTCCCTTTTGAGTGGATGACCCAGGCTGAAGACCTTTTGAGAAGTGAATTCATAATCTTAGGCGGCCTTTTCCAATCCGGTCCCGGGTGTGAAAAGAATCGGAACGAGCACACAGGTTATCCTAATCATTTTTGAAAGGATGTGTCATGAAGATGAATACTCCTATTGAAGCCGATCTCAAAGTTGATGCTTCCGGACTCAAATGTCCGATGCCCGTCATTCGAGCCAAAAAAGGCATTATGGGTGTTGAAATAGGCCAGATCGTTGAAATTCTCAGTACGGACCCGGGATCCATGGCGGATTTTAAGGCATGGAGCAAGTCCACCGGACACGAGTTGTTGCTTGCTGAACAAGAGGGTGAAGTCTTTCGTTTTATGATTCGTCGGACCAAATAGCGGTTGTCGAAAGGAGGAAATTGCATGTCTTCAGAGGCCAAAAAATTCTTGTACATTCTTACGACGGGACCGGAAGTTTCGTATCGAGCGGCATCTCCGTTCTTCTTGGCAACTACAGCCGCTCTGATGGATCATGATGTCTCGATGGTTTTTACGATCCGTGCGACTCAGTTGTTAAAGCACGGAGTGGCCGAGGAACTGACGGTTAAAGAAGGGGGCGATGGTGCCCGACTGCAATTTTTTATTGACCAGGCTCGCGAAGCCGGTGTCAAATTCTATGTCTGTGCCCCCAGTCTCGACTTGAATGACTGTACTTTGGAGGATCTCATCGAAACCGAAGGAGTGGTAGGAGGCAGCGCCGTGAATGACATGGCACTGGAGTCCCAGGTGGTCATAAGCTTTTAGTGAGGCGAAAAATGAAAGAAAACAGGGATTGGGGATCTGCATTGGCAGAAATCCGCATATGGGCACGCCAAGGTCCGGAGGATGTGGCGATTATGGCCAATATTGTGGCGCAAATCCGCCTCTTATGGCCTGAGTGGACCTGGATTGGATTTTATCGTGTTCGGCATTTGGGTCAAGATTTAATGGTGGGGCCGTTTAGCGGCCCTCCTTCTCCTTTAATTATTGCCTGGGGAGAGGGAGTTGTCGGTTCTTGTGCTGCAGAGAGGGCCGTGCAAATTGTGGGGTCGATTAAGAAATTTCCGGGTTATATTGCGGCGGTTCCGCAGACACACTCGGAAGTCTCGCTCCCAATCATACGCCAGAGTCATGTCTATGCCGTGCTGGATTGCCAGTCTCCGAAAGTCGACGGCATGAACCTGGAGGCGATAGAATGGCTGGGAGAAGTTGCCCAGGCGCTCA
Organism: Bacillota bacterium; assembly: GCA_021821465.1. Lineage (GTDB taxonomy): Bacteria > Bacillota > Sulfobacillia > Sulfobacillales > Sulfobacillaceae > Sulfobacillus. The sequence continues at coordinate 19,323 of JAKACM010000025.1, read as the reverse complement.
GTTGAACAAAAAGTGTTTTTCCCCCTTCAGTGCCAGTCGAGAGGACGAGGGGGACGACGGCTTTCACAAGGACGCCGAATTTTCTTCGGCTCCTTTTTTATGATGTGGGAGTCTTCGGAAAACCCGAGGTCAGCACTTTTTTTCGAGGGTGATAATCGGCAACTCTTCTTGCGATTCGCCCCCGGTTTGCGAAAAATGTGACTTTATGGGTTAGCCCGTCATCGAGCAAGGTTAAGTATCCATTGTGTGTGTGCTGCACTCCGTCAATGACGCACTGGCTTTCCGCCCGGTTCGCATTATGAAATTTGACCTCAATGCAATATGTCGCACTGTGAAATCGGTAGTTCAGAGTGAAAGTCTGCCACTTACGAGGAACACAGGGTTGAATGAAGAGCTGATGGCCTCGGCGTTTAATTCCGAGAATAGCTTCCAAGCCGGCTTGATACATCCAACTTGCGGAACCTGTATACCATGACCAACCTGCCCGTCCCGGGCAACAATGGGCTGAGTAGACATCCGCGGACATGACATAAGGTTCGTTCTGGTAACGTTCTATTGCGAAAGGAGAAGCTGTTCTTAATATCGGATTCATGAGAGAAAATAACTCCCAAGCCTTATCCTCTCGCCCCAGCATAGTCCAGGCAATAATGCTCCATACCGCACCATGGGTGTATTGTCCTCCGTTTTCGCGAATGCCGGGAGGATAGGCCTGAATATATCCCACCTTGGGGGTTTGGTCAAAACCCGGAGTTAATAGCCGTGCCAGGTGCCAATCTCGGTCCACTAATTCGCGATCAAAGGACTGCATAGCCCTGTGTTGTCGAAGTTTTGAAGTGCCTTGAGAAATCACCGCCCAAGATTGAACGATGGCGTCTATCCGCCCTTCTTCGGCCTGTTCTGTGCCAAGCCATCTGCCGTAGTCCGTGTAGGCTCGCCGAAACCATTTTCCGTCCCATGCGAAATGATTGATGTGGGTCTCCAGCGAGGTTATGATCTCTTCGAATTGTGTTGTCATTTCAACCTTCAACATCCCGGGATGGCTGCGGCTTAAGTTCACAAATCGCTTCAAGACATCCACTAAAAACCATCCCAGCCACACACTTTCTCCCCGACCTTCCAATCCAACTTGGTTCATACCGTCATTCCAATCCCCGGTCCCGATAAGGGGAATTCCATGCCGACCAAAATGGAGGGCATGGAAGATTGCCCGCAAGCAATGATCGAGCAGGGTACCGGTTTTATCCGAGATCTGAGTGTTTTCGTAACGCTCATTCTCGCCCTGTGAAAGAGGAGAACTGTGGAGATAGGGGACTGTGATGTTGAAAATGCCAACATCTTGGGTATGTTCCCAATAACGCATAACGGCGTAAGGCAGCCACAGCAAATCGTCCGAAATGCGTGTACGAATGCCCTTGTGGATTTCCTCATGCCACCAGTGTTGGACATCACCTTCTTCATACTGATGCGCGGCATGTAATAGAATCTGATCCCGGGCTATGGAGGAGTCGGCATGCAAGAGCGAAAGTGCATCTTGAAGTTGATCACGAAAGCCAAAAGCGCCGCCGGCCTGGTAAAAGGCCGTACGAGCCCATAGGCGGCTACTTAATGTTTGATAGAGAAGCCAGCCGTTAAGCATCAGATCCATGGCACGCTCCGGAGTGTTTACACTGACTTGCGAAGTAACATTGTTCCAGTTTTGGGTGACTTGATGCTTAATTTCTTGGTATAGGGTTTCATGACCCAAACGGGACACGATATCCCGGGCCATTAGGGATGATGGGGCCGATCCCATTAGGATCACTAGGCTCACATCGGTACCGGGCGGTAGATCTAAGATCCTTTGCACAGCTCCGCACGAACTGCGAAAAGCCCCGACATGCCCGGAGAGACGTTCTTGCGTTAAGGCGACGGGTTCTTCCAAGGACCCTTCCCGACCGATGAATTCCTCACGATCTCCCGTCCACGAAAGATCGTGACCATTTTTTATGGGTGCGGCCATATGCAAAAAGGCGATTTGGTCGCGAAAGGTCTCTTGATAGGTATTGCGAGCCATTAAGATCTGGCCATCATCATCCCACCATGTGATGACAAACGGCGATTCACGCTCCGAATGAACTCCGAGAACCCACTGGGCATAATAACTTACGGCAATCTTTTGGGCCCGCTTCGAGTGATTATGCAATTGCAATCGAATGAATTTTACCGAGTCGTGAGGAGGGACAATGGTCTCCATTTTGTGGGTCAACTCTCCGGTACGTTTTTCGATTCGAGTAAACCCAAATCCGTGGGTTACGTAAAAGGTGTCACTGCCGCCGGCGGGAGAGGGTGTGGCCGACCATAATTTTTGGGTGTCGAGATCCCGTAAGTATAGGCATTCTCCGGGAGGGTCCAATATCGGGTCGTTGGACCATGGAGTCAACTTGAACTCCCGAGCATTCTTCCCCCAGGTGTAGCCCGTTCCCAGTTCGGTGACGAGTGTGCCGAAGGCAGGGTTGGCCAGAACATTGCTCCAGGGGCGATTCAAGGGACGGGACTTCTGTACGGTCAAGTGATAAGCTCGGCCATCCTCGACAAAAGCTCCCCGACCATTGAAGAATTCCCCTGTGATTTTATCGTGAGACACTTTTGGAGTTTTATTCCGGCTGCGGTGGGAGATTCCCCGAATCAGGGGGTGATCATGCCTTTTATGGAGTTGGGTTGTGATACGGGGTCCCCGGGCGTTGAGCCACACCATGGCTGCCGCACGAAGCAATATTGTGATTTCGCGGGGAAGCTTGGAGGCCTGAAAGGCTGTGATGTGGCCTATGGTATCTGTTCCGCGAGCTTTGATGCGATTTTTCAGTTCCTCCAATGTGTCTTGGGGTGAATGCTCGGATTCTTGAAGAATGACCAGATCTGCACTCACGGTACCCAGTTTTTCGAGATAGGACAGTTGTCGGGCCAGTAAGGTTACAAAGGGCATGTCGGCAAAGTTGGCGAGGGAAACGACAACGATGGGGATATCCCCACTGATGCCAAGAGACCATAGTCCGGACTGAGAGAGTGAGTTTTGGGCTATCGCATCTTGTCTGAGCTTGGACAGAGGTGCCGGAAAGAGGAGACAACTTGCCAAATCCTGGGCATCCAATGCCTGATCCGCTGTCAGCGCCATATAATGCAAATCAATATGGCTTCTCATGGCTGCAAGACGGAAACCTTGCTCCACCTGCGACGGTTCTTTAAGCCACTGGATTATCTCGCTCACCTGAGCCCGGCTCTCCCCCACCGCGGTGACAAAGTATAGATCAAGGGACTCCCCGGGCCTCATTTTGATTCGCCTGCGCATGATAAATGCGGGATCACCCACGGCTCCTTGGGACTCTGTCAGTGGCCGGTTAATTGCCTGAGGTGCGGCTAAGGTGTGATTACGTCCCAAAAATTGACCGCGGTCGGTTTCGAACTCATAGGGTGTAGCTTGTTTGGATATGTACATCCGGTGCCCGGCCCACAGACTCATTTTCTCCTGGGGACCCGATCGCCTGTGCGCGAAAAGGCATTCCTGATCCGGATCATAAAATGTCTCCACGAACAATTTGCTGTATGCCGAATGGGCCTGATCGGACTGGGGACGAGCCAGGGACAGTTCTAAAAAGGAGGTGATCTCTATTGTTCGCATCTCTTGCGACTCATTGGAGATTGTCAGTTTCCTTATTTCGGCGTTCAAATCGGGGTGAACTGTCACATCCAGTTGCCATGTCAACGCCTGATACCGGCCCTCAAAATGGGTGTGGTTGACGCGAAATGTCGTTTCTATAGCCGATTCACGCCGAGTGGGATAACGGCTGACACTCCATGTTTGATCCGTCTCGACGTCATGCAAATAGACAGCTTGTCCGGAAGTACTAATCAGTGGATCCGGACGCCACCTGGTGACATCGATTCCCCGGAAGCGCAAAAAGCCGCTGCCGTCATCTTCAATCACACTGGTTAATCTGCCATTGGACGCGGTATTGATGTGAGCTGTGGTGTCTATAGTGTTAAAGCGGCGAAAGGCCTTTTCCAAGGGATTTGCCATAGGATCGGGACCGGCAGCAAGTCCCAGAGGTACACTCGTGATTGCGGCATTGTCGGGAACCTTTTCTTGCAGCAACAAATCCGCAGCCCGCACATGCGGTTCTCTATGCATGCGTTCTATCATGACGTTTTGTCGAAGAAGATTGACTAAGGTTAAGAGACTCATGCCTTGATGATGAGCCATAAAGCTCTGAATCACCTGACAGGCGTCCCCTGGTGGCAGACGACGCCGAGTAAAGTCCAGAGCTTCATAAAATCCATACACACCCTTGGCTCCTAAAGTCTCGAGCTGAGCCAAAGAGTTTAAAGCATGCCTGTTGGCATAAGGTAATGCCATGATTGTGGCATAGGGGGCGACAACTAAGTCTTCGTCGAGGTGGGGATCCATGCCTAGACCCGGCACTCCAAATGCATGATATTGGTAATTCCATTGATAATCAAAAGAATAGTATCCGCTTTCCGATATCCCGAAGGGTACCTCCCATTGGGCAGCGTATTGGCGCTGGCGATCCACGGCGCCGCGACAGGTCGAGTCCCATAAAGACGGCTTGTAGGTGCGCAATATCAGATGCGGCAAGAAATATTCAAACATGGAGCCCGACCACGACAACAGGGTTTTGCGTCCGCTAAAAACACTCATAGGGCGCCCTAAGGCAAACCAATGAGATACGGGAATTTGTCCCAAGGCAATGGCAATAAAGCTGGTTTGCCGGGATTCGGAGGCCAATAAGTCGTATAGGGTGGAGTCCCTTTGATTGCGATTGACACTGTAACCAATCGTAAAGAGGTGTTCATCGGCGCTGAACAAGACTCTAAAGTCTGTCCCGGCGATCAATTGCTCAATTTTCTCTTCCAACACGTGAATTGGACGGGCCCAAGAGGATTCAGATTGACGTCGTTCCAGTAATGAGCGTTGTACCACCATTAAATAGGCGACGAAATTTCCCGAATCTACTGTGGATACATATCTGGGCTCCAAGGGTTTGGCTCTTTGGGTGTCGTACCAATTAAACAAGTGCCCATGCCATTTTTCCATGACCATCAGTGTTTCTAAGGTAGAATCCAACAGTTTTATGAGAAGAGGAGTATCAATGAAATCCAGATCACGGGCAGCCACCACCGAAGCCAGATATAGGCCAATATTGGTGGGCGATGTTCTGTGGCTTATCACCTCGTTGTCGAGAAACTGAACATTGTCGGGAGGAAGCCATGACTCCTCTTCGGTCACATAATGTTCAAAGAATGACCAAATTTGCTGAGCCCACGAGGCCAACTCTGGTTTAGCGGTTTGGATCCATTGGGATTCATTCACAGTCAGCGGACGACTCATATATCTGATGACAACGCCTGACAAGAGCCAAATGGCGGGTAAAATGGTACCGATGACGTGATCCCTGGGAGATGTGACCCACCACGCCCATGCACCAAAGAGGACAATGGCAATCTTTCCCTGAGGTTCGTAAATAAAGATGTGGTAATCCTTCCCACGGTTGGTTTTAGATGCGGGAACCCATTCCAATAAATGACGGCGACTAACGAGAAGACGGTAGAGTGTCAGCCAAATGGCCATCATATTCCCAATCGCAATAAATGGGAGAGTCATAAACTGTACCAGGCTTTGAGCCGTCGCGAGTTTTATCTGTTTCCATCTCACTCCTCTCCATAAATTTCCTAGGGCGGCTTGCAATAATGGCAAGAAGAGAGTCAATAAGACCACTTCCTCCCAGACATCCGGATGGCCGGGTAATATCGACAAACTGAATAATGCAATCAAAAAGAGCGCGGGAGCGACCAAACTGCGGCGCAAGTTATCGAAAATTTGCCACCTGGTTAAAGGGCTGAGGTCGACTTGTTCAGGTCGACCTCGGCGGTTTTGATACCACGGTCCCAACCACGGCAACAATTGCCAGTCGCCGCGTATCCAGCGATCACTGCGTCGTTGATAAGAGTAAAAAGAACTGGGATGGTCTTCTATCACTTCAATGTCCGGAGTCAATCCGGTGCGTAAAAACCCTCCCTCCAGTAAATCATGGCTCAGTACGGCATTATCCGGCACCCTTTCGACCACGGTTTTGAGAAATGCTTGGACGTCAAAAATTCCCTTGCCGACAAAAGTCGCCTCGCCAAAGAGATTCTGATATGGGTGAGAAAGTGCCATGGTGTAAGGGTCAATCCCGGGTTCTCCCGCCCATATCGCTCCCAAGAGTGAGCGATGGGCAGCATCATAACTTACTGCGATGCGAGGCTCCAGCAAGCCAAATCCCTCAATAACGCGACTTCCTTTGGCGTTGAGCCGCGGCCGATTGTAGGGAAAATGTATGGTCCCGATTAGTCGCGCCACTGCGCCGATGGGCAAAATGGTATCGTGATCGATTGTCAACACATAATGAATATCACGGAATATTTCCGTGTTTCCGTGGATAGTCGTAAAACTGGTGTCATAGTGACCGGATAAGAGCTCGACCAATTCCACGAGTTTGCCCCGTTTGCGCTCCCATCCCATGAAAACTCCTTCTGAGGGGTTGAAGCGTCGAGAGCGGTGAAGCAAGAAGAAGCGGTCACTGCCGTATTTCTGACGCAGCCGATTGACTTGACTTAGGGCATATGTAACTAATTTTTGATCTTCGGGTGTCGTTTCAGTATGCCGGTCTTCAAAGTCGGCTAAAATGGCAAAATGAATATGCGGTTGGCGATTGGCTAAGAAATGAACTTCCAAGCGGCCTATGACATCGTCGACGTCTTCCGTCTGAGACCAAATGACGGGCATAACCACCATGGTACGGGCTTCGCCGGGAACGCGGGTGGAAAAGTCATATCGCAGCAAAAGCCTAGTAGGGTATCCTCGCATAATCGCCATATGCACTAAAGTCAGTGCCCATTCACTGACGGGAAGGGACAGGATAACAAGAATGATGATCCATGAGCAGTCCCGGAAAGTGGAGCCATGAGTGATCCAAAAACTGGCCGCGACCATTAAACCCATAAACAAGACGGTCAAACTCAGGGCATAGGCCGGAAATGCATGGAGACGGACTGTCAAGGCCGGGTGCCATCCCGAGTGTTTGGTGCGCGATAAATCCTTCAGCAACTGGCGGATACCTTGGGGATCCAAAAGGTAGTACGCAGGATGAGCGTGGCGGTGCGTTTCGTTGCCACCGTGAATAGGAGTTCCTTTTCGCATGCTTTGGGCCATGTCAATGGCTCTTTGGGCAATCAATGTCTCAGGTAAATGTAATCGATTGGCAATTTTTTCTACCTGGTTGCGTAACAAGTCTTGGCTGGAACGATCTAACCGGGAATAGCCGGAATGGAAATCCTCCCTAAAAATTTTATCTACCCGGGATATTTTCACAAATGTGTTATACCAAGGTTGACGTTCTACGGCGTGCAGACTGGTTACCAAATCTCCTACGATGACCTGTAGATGCGATGCGAATTGGCGCTCAAACGAGGCTAGTGCTTCGAGATTCATGTGCCGACTGTCGACATAAGTACTAAGCCAATCACGCACAATGGTCATTTCCGGTTCCCATTCGTTGAGATGACGCACCAAGTGCACAACCTCGGCGGAACTCAAATTTCTTTTGCGGACCATGTCGTTCAAGGCGGCGGAAATGGCCTTGTGGGATGGGGAAGACAACTTGAAAGGAGTTAACACGGCATTTACGCGCGCACAGGCTTCATGTCTTAGGCGCACTTCTTGCATATTCTCGGCCAGGCGACGGATGATGACCAACCGCATCATTGCGGGAAAGAGCCAACATTCCAAGGTGGTGAGCACGGATACTTCCTGATAGGCTTCCAAATATTGCTCGAAGGAGAGGGGATCATAATGCCCTTCGGTATGCTTCAAATAGTCGTCACAGATAGCATAAATACGAGGCATCCGCTGTTCTCGAAGAAGGGGCAAACGTTGAAACACCCTCCGAGGCATCTGACGAACCAGGGCCTGGGATTGAACTTGAATAAAGGCTATGTGGTCGACCAGCCAATCTTCGGCACTTTGGGCGCACAAAACACGTGTCCGAGAGAGGTGTACGGCGAATGACTGAAGGCTCAACATATCCCGCTTAAAAGCATGCCAAAATCTATGAGTCCTGGGATGACGAGTTATTACGTCATTCCGTAAGGCCAACTCGCGAGCCTGGATGCGGAGTTGGGTGTTATTCCGTCTCATGAAGTCCTCCCGAATGAAGAGTGTGTACGGACGAAGTCTTCGCCAGGAAAATGTCTCCGAAATGGTGCGAACTTATACCCTTTCCGACGGGAGCAGCCGAAAGGAGCGATAAGTTGACATTCACGATGCCCTTTGGCTGCCATGTCAATAATCTATAATGGATTAAGTCTAGGAATTTCTCGGCAACAATGCCGGGGCTGGAGCGGGACCTCCCGATCAGGAGGCTTTTGCGGGAAAAAATGAAAGAATACAGAGGAGGGCACTGCGATGGATGAAGAGTCTTTGCGTTTGGATTACTGGATTGATACCCGATCGAACCCTCAGTTTCCCCTGTGGGTTATTTTCAGGGAAATTGGACACAGTCCGGTTGAGTGTGACCAAGAGCCTTATGCCCGCCGATCCCGACGGCCCGCGGCGGAATTGCTGAAAAAGATCGAAGAATTGATTCCCTTCGATTCTATAGCCGAAAAGGTTCACGTGAGCGAAAGAGAACTCCGAGCAACTTTGTGGTATGCCATATGGGTTGTGGGGCAACAAAAACCGCAAGGGGCATGGGAAACGTGGAATACTCAGATTGATCAGGCATGGGAAGAAGGTGTGTTCAAGGATTAGGCAAGACAATAAATGTTGTGTATGATGTTCTTACAATCGGGTATTATTCACACGGCATAGCCTCGTTTTTCGATTGACTGTTCCTCGGGGGTATTTTTTTCTGATGACACATCAGGACATCATATTGAAAGGCGGATTTCTTTGATGAATTTTCCTCCTTATCGTCATCAATGCGAAAATTGCGGGGCTCCTGTTGAAGAGGTTTTGTGCGAGAGTTGTCGGAATCGCCAGTCTGGATTGTTCGCCGTGGCTAACCGACCTCTGCCAAACAACTCCATTTTGTATGTCTTGACAATTCTCAAGTCGCGGCTGTTTTGGGGATTGTTTGTCTTTGCTACGGTTCCGATTTTACTGGCCGACGTGCATCTTAACATTGTTGACGGAATGATGGTGTATTTTTCATTGTTCTGGTTCTTTATTTTCCAGCCGTTGATGGCTTCTGAGTTTCGTTTTCGTTCCATTTTGCTTGATATTGTGGCCTATATCTTTACCGGAACTGTGGGAGTGCTTTTCGCACTGTTTGTCGAGTCGTTTTGGATTAGTCATGGGGCAAACCTTCTCTTGAATTCGCATATCTTAGCATTATCGTCGATTGGTTATATTTTGTTTATCGGTCTGACCGAAGAATTTGCGAAACAAATTTTTATTCTTCTGATCTTCTGGTTTAATCGGGCCAAGAAGAAAGTGTGGAGCCCCCTATCATATATGATGGTGGGCATCAGTTCCGGCTTGGGATTTTCTGCGGTGGAGAATATCTCCTACGTGCAGCACGGGATCTCGTTCGACGTGTTGTATCACGGGGCCGGATTGGGTACAATCACCGCCCTAACCCGTGCACTTTATACACCCTTTCTTCATGCCATCTGGGCGGGTATTGTGGCTTATGGACTGGGGGTTGTGGCCCAGCGCGGTTACCGGGATTGGCATCTTGCCGTGGGAGCCTATTTAGTGGCGGCGGTGTTTCATGGGATATACGATGCCTCTTTAAGTTATGGCGATATGTCCATTATCGATGTGGCCCTGTCCTATTTGGTGTTTTTAACTTTGCTATTGAACGGTCGTCGACGTCGCTTGGCCGGTCCGTCATCCTAGTACCTATCATCTTTGATCTCAAGGCTTCTTCCTCGGTCTAAACGAAGGAGGAAGCCTTGTCTTCGATTTTCAGGATATGATGCTGTGAAGATGCTAGGGAGAACATACCAATCCTAAGTTCCTTGGGGATGGTTTCTGTCTCTCACAAAGTCTGGTTTAACTTTTGCCGTTCAAGAACTACTATCTTTTTTGCGACTTGCGTTAGGTCATTCGGTTTTAATGACAAGTCCTTTGTTAGCAATCCGGCGCAGCGCCCCTTCTAGTCCTCATTCTTATTTAATTCCACCCATTGTGTTCCCTTTTCTTTCGAGTGGACTTATGGTCAAAGGAATTGGACTTTTCTTACCTGTTGCCCGGCAGTTTTTTCGCATCAACTCACCCAAATTAGTATGGTGAATGTTTCTAAAGAAGGTTTCGAGTCACCGACATCAAAACGAAAGGTGTGAGCCGAATTTATTTTAGGAGACAGCCCATCTTTTGCTGCCCGCTCCCAAAAGCGTTCTCGTTCCAAAAAAACCATCGTGCAATAGTATTGCTCACTCATCGTCCTTGGTACCTATCAAGCTGCCACCGCAATACGCAATAAATTTTTGTTTTGCTCCCCGTAATGCAAGCGTTGGTGTTTGGCCGCAGTTGACATCAGACAGTACACCATTTATATTAATAATAAGTCAATTGATTGACTATTGTCTTGTTCAAGGAATTAGGCATGTGTGGCTCGACCGTGGTATGTGCCGGTCTGCGGCAATCCAGGCCCTAAGACCCCCAACCGACAGACAATATCGATGGCTTCGTTCTTGATCTCGAACACACGGTGATCCGTCTCAGTGCGGCATGCGACGGTACTATGAATCGTCTTTAGCGGACGTTCAAACCAAATCTTGTTTAGCGCCGTTTTTTTGTGTAAACTGCGCTGTCTGATCCGCGGTTTACACAAAAGTGATAACTCGCTTCGCATCCCCCGGTTAAACCCACTCAATTCGTCAAATTCCTTGAATGGGTTACTCAATATAGTCGATTAATGAACCCGATGGGATTCGAAGAAGCCCGTTCACAGAGTGGATCGGTCCAGGTTCATCAAAGAACAGGAATGTTCGGATGGAGATGCCAATCTATATCCCGCCGAAAGGACACACACCTCATGTTAAGCACACCGCCGCGTCAAAATCGAATTTTGGTGGCTGTTCTGTTTGGAAGCTTTGTGGGCAACCTGGAGGCCATTATGCCGAATGCGGGGCTCCCCCACCTCGTGAAGACTCTGCATACGTCCCTCAGCCAGGGTACCTGGGTTCTCACCATTTATATTTTGTTGTTTGCAACGTCCATGCCGCTTCTAGGCAAATTGGGAGACCGTCTGGGGCATTCGCGGCTTTACGTTCTGAGCCTCAGCATATTTTCCGTGGCCTCTGTGGCTTGTGCTCTCTCTCCGACCATACTGTGGCTGATTGTGGCCCGAGCGCTGCAAGGCTTGAGTATTGCCCCGGCGCTGCCGTCTGCCATGGCCATTATTGCTGAGCATTTTGATTCGGAGTCACGCGGCCGGGCCATGGGGATCCTGGGCATGGTGGTGGCCGGGTCGACGGCTCTGGGAGCTCCTTTAGGCGGGGTATTGACGCACCTGATGGGTTGGCCCGCAATGTTTTGGGTGACGGCACCCTTAGCCCTTATTGGAGTTGGGGTCAGTCTCAGGACCTTTTCTCGGTTACCGGAGCGAGTGGGGCGAAAACACCCCCTGCAAATCGATTGGGGAGGAGCCACCTTATTTACTGCCGGGGTGATTCTTCTGATGATGTGGCTGAGCACGGCGTCCACTCAAGGCTGGGTCAGTCAAACGTCTTGGGTGGAGGGAGGGGTAGTCGTGGTGGTCTTTTGGGGCTACCGATGGCAAAGTCGTCGGGCCACCGTTCCCTTTATTCCGGGAACCTTATGGCATCACCGCCGTTTCCGGGGAATTTCCGGCGTGCGTGCCCTCCAAATGGTCGTCCTCTATGGGGTGTTATTTTTGCTTCCGATTTATTGGGAAACCACTCAGCATGCAACCCCGGCGGCAGCGGGACTCGGGTTATTGACCCTGCCGCTCAGTATGATGGTCTCCGCTCCCTGGGCCGGTCGCGCCAGCGATCGCTATGGTAGCCGGCGCATTGTCGCTCTAGGGATGTTTTTGACGGCCATCGGATCCGTCGCTATCGGGGGATGGCCGGGAAATGTGGCGAACCCCCTCATGATCGGATCCTTGATTGTACTGGGAATCGGCTTTGGATTTGTGCAAAGTGCCTCAATGACCGCCGTGAGCTTTACCCTCACGGCAGAGATCAAAGGGATCGCCTTGGGAATTTTCAACATGCTGACATTCGTGGGGGGCACCCTCGGTTTGGCATTGTTTGGGGGATTGGTGAGTCATTCCGGAGGCTTTCGGGAGAGCTTTGCCCTGATGGCGGTAGCGGGATTTTTTGGTATGGCCCTGGCTCACAGATCCATTCCGGATAAAGAATGGGCGGCTGCCGTGGAATCGCAAACCACTAACGGTTCAGACAATGGATCAGACTGATCACTCGCCACACTCGGAGTCTATGGGTTTCCACCCTTGGCGAAGGATTTTTCTGAGGCAACCTTTTAAAGAAGAGCTCTGGTCAAATAAGGGTCGTGCCAACAAACCCGCTAGCCCCTCGCTCGTGATGAGCTCTGTGGTACCGCGTTTGGTGTCTGGGCTTGACCCCAGGATATCTTTATGTCTGCTATGATTGGAGTAGATAGTCGTTAACGGATTTCGTCTTCTGAGGTGTAGAGTTCCTTACTATTTGGTAAGCTCTGCGCCTTGGAGCATGATTCGCCAACGCTTTCATCTGTTGGCAAATCCCTAATATCTCCAGCGTCTACAGCACAACTTGTACCCTAAGAGTTCCTAAGAGCCATGTCACACAATGGATCGCAAAGGTGACGGCCATTGAAAGTGGCTGATTCACAAAGGACCGAAACCGTCTCGTTAAACGTTGGCTATGATTAAACATTATTGTATAATTATCCTGTCTAGAAGGTGGTTGCCGGTACGATGGATGACGTAAGTCCCGCACCCTGGCGGGGCGAGAGCGTATGGTACGGCGGGTTCCGCCGAACTCCATCCCTACGGCGAAAAGCTTACAGAGTGCCCTTCCGTTGACGACCGGCCGGCTCTAAGAAGCGGTGGTACGATGAGGCAAGAAGATGGCGACAAGTTTGATCCAGAATTATCAGGCTTGGATAAGTCCGTCGGAACGGTTCAGAAGTTTATCATGCTGTGCAATGAAGAAGCCATGGATTCACTTCCCATCACCAGAAAGCCGGGGTACGTGGAAGCCGGTATGGGGAAGAATCTTACCCACTTTGGAGCATTCTTGTGACAAAACAAGACGGTGCCGCCGTTATAGGCTCGGGAGCGGCCTTGAATGAGGCAAGCGAGGTGGTACCGCGGAACATTTATTCCGTCCTCTCTGAGGGCGGATTTTTTATGAAATGGGAGGATTTAAGGTTGCGGCTCGTGGTGAAAATCGGAACGTCCAGTTTGTGTGGGGAAAACGGTCTGTTAATTGATGACCGAATCAAGAATCTTGCCGCGCAGATGGCATGGGCGCGGCGGAATTGTCACGAATTGGTAGTGGTATCTTCAGGAGCGGTCGGTGCCGGCATTGGCCATAGCGGCAAGAGACCCTCGGAAGTGGTGGAAAAACAGGCTTTGGCCGCCATCGGTCAGGCGTATCTCATGCATGCTTATCAAAAGCATCTGCCAGACATTCTTCTCGCGCAAGTTTTGTTGACACGACAAGATCTTGAAGATTCCAGGCCTCGCACCAATTCTGCAAACACACTGGAGCGTCTCTTGGAATGGGGGGCCTTGCCTATCGTCAATGAAAATGACACGGTGGCGCATGAGGAAATTCGCATTGGCGACAACGATACTCTAGCGGCTCGCGTAGCTGGGTTGATAAAGGCAGATTTATTAATTTTGCTGTCTGATGTTGATGGGTTATACACCGATGATCCCCGGAAGATTCCCACAGCGAAGCATATTGATATGGTGCAATGGGTTTCCGGTGACCTTTTAAGTCGCCATGGCACGGATGCAGGCAGTTTTGGTAGCGGGGGAATCCGAACAAAGTTGCAGGCCGCCAGCATCGCGCAAGAATGCGGTATTCGTACGGTGTTGGCCCATAGTTCGACACCGGGAATTCTCCCGCACTTAATTCAAGGAGATATCATGCCTGCCACTTATTTTTTGTCACAACCGGATAGCCCCTTCGAATCAAAAATGCAAAAAGATTCGGATGTGGAGGTCGCTTTGGGGGATGACGTTTAATATTTTCGAGGGAGGACACCGATGTTACGGAGCATGTTAGAGAATGGACGCCGAGCCCAAAGAGCTGTGGCGGGTAGTGATGCTTCTCAACGGAATAAGATTTTGGAGAACATGTCGCAATTATTGAAGGAGAGGCAATCTTTACTGATCGCGGCTAATCAGATCGATTTGAATAACTCTGAAGACTTGACGCCATCGTTAAGAAAACGATTAGGTCTCGATGCGCCCCAAATTGCCCGCCTTATGGACGGAATCCATATGGTTGTCAGACAATCCGATCCTTTGGGTCGGGGCGGGGGCCAAAAACGGTTAGCTAACGGATTGACTCTTGAAGCCGTGCATGTGCCTTTAGGGGTTGTTGGACTGATATTTGAGAGTCGACCCGGAGTCGCCATCGAAGCCACCGCATTGATTGTGAAGTCCGGTAACGCCGTGATCTTACGGGGAGGACACGAAGCTGCAGAATCGATTCGGGTCATTGTGGAGTGTTGGCAAGATGCGATTGGGGCCTCCGGATTCGATAGAAATCTTGTTCAAGCCGTCTTGGATCCGGATCGTCAGTATGTCACAGACATGATGCACTTGGAAGGCCTGGATTTATTGATACCACGGGGAGGACCGACTCTGATTCAACAAGTTGTCCAAGAGGCAAGAGTGCCGGTCATCGAAACCGGAGTGGGGAATTGCCATGTATACGTGGATGACGGCGCCGATATCCCGATGGCCGTGCGCATTGTGAGTAACGCGAAGGTATCGAATCCCGGAGTGTGCAACGCTGCGGAAACCGTGCTGGTTCACCGGAACATTGCTCATGAATTCTTGCCGGCTCTGGAACAAGAACTAAGTCGTCACGATGTTGTGCTTCATGCCGATGACAGATCTCGGCCCTATCTTTCGGTTTCTGTGGACGCTACACAAGAAGATTTTGCCAAGGAGTATCTCAGTTTAGACCTTGCCGTGAAAGTGGTTGACAACCTGGATCAAGCCCTTGGCCACATTGCACGTTTCGGTACCAAGCATTCCGAAGCGATCGTGACCAATAACTATCCACACGGAGAACTTTTTTTGAATGCCGTAGATGCTGCCGTCGTGTATTGGAATGCCTCGACCAGGTTTTCCGACGGATATGAGTTTGAAATGGGCGGAGAGATCGGTATTTCAACCCAAAAACTTCATGCACGGGGACCCATGGGACTGGAAGCTCTGACAACCTGGAAGTGGATTGCCCGAGGTCAAGGCCAAATTCGCACCTAAACGATTGTTTTTGAGTGAATGCTTGGAGATCACCTGGAGGAAGAATCGGAATCAAATTTATCGTAGGGGTAGTCCTCGAACCATTGGTGGAAACGCCGGGATTTCGCAGAACGGACAATATGCCATTTTTTCGGCACTTTCTTATTGGCCCGTTCCATGAAGAGCATCTGGCTTAGCCACCAACGCACAAAGATGCCGACCCAAAAAAGCAAGCCCAGAATCACAACAATTTCCAATGTCACTGGCTATCACCTCGCTCTTGGTATGCACCTGACACCAGGTGTATTTTACGAGAATATCAGACGCTCTGGGGTGTGTCCACCGGAAGTCCTTGGTTTTTGGGCATCGTTCAGAGGTTGGGACACTTTACATCACTGTCAAAAAAGCTTGATACTGCCGGCCTTGTTGAAGAAATGGTTGTTTGCAGACCAGAAAATCCGATGAGGCCAATCAAAGATCTGTAAGGAGTCATGAAAATTTAACACGCAGGATGTGAGGGCTGAACGACATCATTCACCCTCACATTAAGTCGGCTTAAGATCTCGCTGGTTAATAGTTTATGGTTTCTCATACAAAATGTTAATGTTTTTGGTCGAGAACGGGATTGGTCTATATTTTGTAACATTTAGGGATTTTTGGACATTAATGAGACGTCAGTGACCTTGAGTGCCCAGCTTCCCCGGCCTGGTGATACACTATTAATTGTCAGCACGGTGTCATAGAAGACAGAGATTTCTGGGAGGGGCCGATGTGGCACAACACACTGCGCAAATTTCCATTCGGGCACGCCCTTCTCTTGTGTGGGAAGGCCTGACCAAGCCGGCTCTGGTCAAACAATGGCAGTGGGGTAGCGTGCTCGAAACAGATTGGCGAGTCGGCCGGGATATTCGTTTCCACAGTGACTGGTTCGGTGAGGTGTACGATATGCAAGGCAAGGTGTTGGAGGTCGTGCCCTACGAGCTGATTCGGTATTCCGTTCTTGAGTCCGGCTCTGGCAACGAAGGGGCACGTAATAATTGCGCGATCATGACGTACGCGCTCGAGAACCGCAATGACGTGACAATCCTGACGATAAGCCTGGAAGACAACCACTCGCGACCAGAGGATGAGCAGGCATTTGTTGCAAACTGGGGAACCGTTCTTACCCTACTCAAATTCATGATCGAAGCACCCTAACTCGCAATATGCTCTGAGGCGAGTTGTTCCCGTTAATACTTCATTGAGACGCGTGGATGAATAGAGTGGATCCGGCATATTGGCAATCATTCACCAATGCAAGACCTCGCTATGAAAACCTTTATTATTGCTGGTATGCCAAGACCGTGGTGGGAGCAAAGCGGCTCTGTACGGCGGTGGAGGACAATGGACACGACGGGTTTGTTGTGACGGCGTATTTGACTGATAAACATAAGGTGGGCACTTCATAAACCAGAAGACGGTACGCATTTGGTTCGATAGGGAAGGCGGCTTTCTTAAAGTCATGTTTTCGGATGCCCGCGGGTATTTTCGCGAAACAGCCCAGGAACAGGTTATGGAAAAGGTTGATGAAAAGGGGACCGTGATTGGCTTCTCCGTTTTACATGCGAGCACTTTTCGCGGGCAAAAACCTGTTGAGATCACATTGTCTTAAATGCTGGGGGACGAAACAGTATTCAATAAGTTAACTTTTCTTAATCGCAACAATCGATCTTTATGGGTGATGACGGACCCGTCACAGTCGAACAAGTGTGTTAGAATTAACAAGAAAATTCGCGTCCTCGTGTCCCTACTAATACAAGGAATATTTTGGCGAGGACGACCAAAACCCCACTCATTATATCCGTATTGGAACCCGAACCCAATAAACGGGAGAAGACTTTTCAACGTGTAATCCATTAGATTCAACGGACCTTCTGGCCTTGATAGCCGTGCTTTTCCCCGAAAGGGTTCCTGGTCCGGCCCGGTGGATCCCCATCATCGCCTCACCTTATTGAAGGCGATTAATAGGATGGCAAAACTCGGGAGTTTTATTGGCTGCGCTAGCGATGGCGATCCCGATGTGAAAACGCCATGGCTAGGCTATCGGGAATTACACTGGAGCGTTATGAGAATTCGATTCGCTCCACGGGATCCATCCAAATTTGATCTGGGTTAAAGCTCAACCCGTTCGGGACGCGACGGGGCATTGGTGAATCCTAAAATTGGGTTCTGCTGTTTCGATTCGCTCTTAACCACGGACTGATCCCGGCCGGCTCGACTGTCATCTACCCGACTGTCTGGACGTTATTGGTAGTACGGGTAATGATAAACTCAGAAAAGGGAATGCGGGAGGTCTCGCAATTGGCCATTTGAGTGGACCGATGGCCGGACTGAGAGCTGAAAACGCCCACGTCTCCTGAGACAGATTATTAAGGCCGCGTCCATCCTTCAAAAGTACAGGGACGGTGCCGGCGGTTGCATGGGGTCGGGAGCCGGGATGAATTTGCCTGAAGCGCTGACGGCAGTTGTTCCCGACGCCGTAACGATGCGAGCGAAGGCGTGGATGATGCGCCGGTCCGGGACTTCTACCCAACCTTGAATTTGCAGGGGATGATCCGGGAAAACGGCGCCATGATGATGAATGGTGATATCTGCGGTCATGCATGCAACCTTATTGGAATGATAAATGGCATGGCCCATGGCATCGTCCACAATACTGGCAATAACCCCGGGATGTACGAACCCTTGCTGGTTAACGCTCCATGAGGGGGCGATCCAGCAGGCTTGGACTCCTTCGGCATCTCCCCAATAACTTATGGGAAAGCCTTCGGAAATGCCGGGATTCTGTCGGCACACATAACAGACATTGCCCTCCCACTGTAAAATTCGTTTGGCAGAGGGAACCATGATTGATAATGCCCCTTTCGTTTCTCGCTGAATTCTTCGCCGAACCGCATCGATTATTCTTAACATAAGTTATAATAAGCGGGTCATTAAGAATTAAGAAAACAATGACAAAAGATCGTGAGTGATGTCAAGAGTTCAAGAGTTGTCAAAAGTTCTATAAAAACGGCAGCTGGTCACAATTCTTTGGCTCAAACTTTTGTGTGCTGCCCGGGAATCGGTGCCCAGTACCCGAGTTGTGATAAAAGGCTTGGGGATTCCGACCTTAAGGACAGACCCTTTTTGTCGAAGAGGGTATAACAGCACGCTGAGATATTGATGTGGATCTCTTTCACAAATCTGTCTTGTTGGCATGGCTCCGGCATCACTCGCAAGATTCGTATAAATATTTTCCGTATTATGCCACCTGGGGAGGATGCGCCATCATGCACCAAAACGTGTTTCGGCTCAAGGGCAAAATCCTAGACACCTCGCCGCGACTAGGCTCTATAGCCTCTCGCCGGGATTCGAGACGGCGGCCAAATGTTGTGATAACCGGAATGGGTGCCGTAACACCCTACGGCTTTGGAGTCGACACGCTGTGGGACGCACTGTTGTCCGGAAAAAGAGCCTTGCGGACTGTGACGGGATTGTCCCCTAAGCCTTTAGTGGGGGCTCCGATCGATTTTCCGGTCACATCCGGTATCACACCCAAGGTGTTGAAGCAGACCGACCGTTTTGTGCACTTCGCTTTGACAGCGGCACAAGAAGCTTGGAACGAATCTGGACACTCTGACACCTCTGTGCCATCTCACCGCATTGGCGTGGTCATCGGCAATGCGGTCGGCGGTCTTGGCACCTTTCGGTCCGGTACTTTAACCTATGAAAATGGGGGAAGACTGTCCCCATTTTTTGTTCCCGCCTTTATTCCCAATATGGCGGCCGCGCGAATAGCCATGGAATT
>JAKACM010000129.1 GCA_021821465.1 Bacillota bacterium | reverse complement strand
GCAAGGATTTCTCGATATCCAGGACTGGAGGCGACCCACTCAACGGTGGAAACGACATCTCCATGAACGACCCCGGAAACGGCGTCTTCAGTACAATACCTCCCCATAAGTTAGCGCGTATGGGATCTCTTCCACGTGTCAGTTGGTTTCCGGGGGGGATTGGATTAGCAGGAAAGGCATAACGCATATGGGAAATCCGCCCCGGAGTCTGGGTGCCTCTGCTAGCCCTGTCTACCCAGCCCCTGTTACAGGATTTATCGGTGCGGCAACGCGAAAAAAAACCAACAGCCGCCGAACCATCGCAATTGCCATATTGCAGAGGCACAAACCGACCGCAAACTTAAAAGCGTTGGCCAAAGTCCTGACAAATCGCGTCGATACTGTTCTTGAATAGGCGCAATCCTAATGCAATGTCTCCAGGCGCACAATATTCTCGTGCTTGATGAGACACCGTGGATACGTTTCGCACGAACATCATGGCCGTAGGCACGTGACGGGCGAGCACGAGGCTGTCATGGCTGGGCCATGACGGAATGGACGGTGCCTTCATGCCTGCTTGGTTCATCTTCTCCTGCAGGATCTGAGACAGGCTTGCCGACAAGGCAGCGGGTTGTTCCTGACTGTACGTATGGAGGGTAACAGAAACCCCGCGATGCTTTTGCAGGGTTTGGGTGACGGCGGTCAAGCCATCGAAGAAGGTGGTCAGGGCCGCAGGAGATTGCGCACGGATATCCAGTAATAGTGATGTGCGGTAGGCTATGACGTTCGCGGCTCCGCTGGAAGCATCCCACCGGGTGATAGTGGCTCGCAGTCCCTGGGCTTCGAATTGATGGGACAACTGCTCAATGCTCTGGACAATGACGGCCGCGGCGGCAATGGCATCGTGTCGATCCGCCATAGCTGTGCTGCCGCTGTGATTGGCTTCGCCCTCTATGGTGAGGAGGCAACGTTGCGGGGCGGCGACGGCAGAAACCACGGCGCACGGCAATCCCTGATCGCTCAGAACAGATCCTTGTTCCATATGCAATTCGAGTGCTGCGCAAACCTGATCGATGGGCAGTGTCCAATATCTTTTCATCGCGCCGCCAAAACTTGCGGTGGCGGCTTGTTGCAAACTGACTCCTTGGAGATCTTGTTTGTCCCACGGGATGGTTTCTTGACACGCGATGCGACTTCCGACGGTACTTACCCCAAATCGGCTGGATTCTTCGCAGGACCAATCAATGACAAGCAAACCACATGCTGCGGATGACCAGCCTTCTAACAGCAGCGTTCCGGCCAATACGCCCAAAATCCCGTCATAATGCCCCCCTTGCGGCACGCTGTCGGTGTGCGAGGACACCAATATAAAGGGTGGGGAACCTTTTTGTGCAATGATATTGCCTACACCGTCGATCGTCACCCTAGCTCCCATCTGTTCCCAGACAGTCGCTAACCACCGGCGCGATAGGACATCAGGCTCCGTGAAAGCCAAACGCGTTAAAGATCCATCCGCGTTTACTCCGAATTGTTGCAGTTCTTTCCACCACGACCAAAAATGGGAGAGATTCTCGACCATGCCCCTTACGTCCTTTCCACCGGCCCCGTCTGGGGTCTTTTTTGCGTACGGCCGACCAGATCCGCGACCGTGCACTGGACACTGCCCAAGTAGGATTCCAAATCTTGGATGAGGTGTGCCATCGTGAGCGGATCATAAAAGGAAGCGGTGCCAATTTGTACGGCACTGGCTCCGGCGTAGAGAAAGTCCAAGATATCTTGCAGTGTCATAATTCCTCCGACACCAATAATAGGCAGCGTGGAATGCTGGGCCACCTCAAAGACCGCGGCGAGTGCGATGGGTTTAATCGCGGGGCCGGATAGTCCCCCGGTTCCTCCTCCCAACAACGGAGTTCCTGTGCTCTGATCGATGGCCATGGCCGATATGGTGTTGATGACCGTGCAAGCATCGGCCCCTGCCGTTTCCGCAACGGTTGCCATTTTCCCCAGGGAAGGCACGCCGAGTGCCAATTTCGCCCACAATGGCTTCGCCGTCGTTTCGCGGGCAGCGTGAATACTCTCCTTGAGTAAGACCGGATCGTGAGCCGGTATGACGTGATACGACAAATTGGGGCAGGAGAGGTTCAATTCTATGGCGATAACGGCCGGATTGCGACTGAGGGTTTTCGTCAGGAGCCCATACTCTTCGGGACTGTAGCCGGCCACACTCACAACGAGATGGGACCACCTTTGCGTATAGCGCGGCAAAACTTCGGTGACAAAGTGAGTCAGACCCCTGTTGGGAATGCCGATGGAATTGACTAACCCGCTCGGCGTCTCCGCCAATCGCGGCGGGGCATTGCCCCATTGTGGGTGCAAAGTAATGCTTTTGAGAACTACAGCTCCTAATTGCTCCAGATCAAAGGGTGGCAGAGAGGAGAGTGGATCAAAGGTCCCTGATGCCGGCATAATGGGGCTACACAAGCTAAGACTTCCAATCTGGGTATGTTGACGTGACGGAATCATGAACTCATCACTTCGTCAAGGGAAAGCGTGGGCCCTTCAATACAGAGCAGCTGCCAATGACGTCCGATCGCGCATCCCTTACACCAGCCCAAACCGCAGGCCATCTTTTCTTCCACAAAAACGGCGGCGTGAAAGGGCCAGCGATGGCTTTGCTCCCAGACCACCTGCCGGAGGCGATGGGAACCGCTGACCAACACCTGCCGGGGTCTCCATCCGGCTTGAAGATGCGCCACAAACGAGTCGGTCACGAGACCACCCAAATGGGTGGCATCGGTGTGCAGATAAACGGAACCCGAGGACTGAAAGGCATGCGGTTCAATCACCAGATTCCTGGTGCGGGCCGAGAGATAGGTGCGCACCTCTTCACCCTGTTGTGCCAAGACTTGGGCAATCGGTAACAAAGGGGTGGCCCCGACTCCGCGTCCGATCAATGCCCAGGGACCGTGATCAAGGAGAATGGGTTGTCCCAAGGGCCCGGTGACCAGTATCGAGGCACCCGGAGCGAGATGTTGAAAGAATTGCGTTCCGGGTCCCAAGATCCGGACGTAGAAGCTCAGGACCCCTTGGGTTTTATTCCAGTTTACGGGAGCCATGGCGCGAGGCAGCCATGGGGATTCGGTCGGCCGCAGCATGACAAATTGACCCGGACGGATGGACCGGGTTACCCCAGGTGCCCGGATATCCAGACGGATGACCGTAGCATCTACTGGGCTAATCGCCTCAATAGATCCATGATCCTCAACCCAGCTTGTCACGGGCTCTCTCCTCCTTCGGCTTCCAGCACCCGAGCAACATCCAGCGAACTGGCAATGGTCCCGGCAGTTTTTCTGAGAGCTGCCACTAGTTCGGTAGTGCGCTCGGCGACAACGAGCGTGGGAGCCACAACGGTGAGGCTCACCCAACATGGTGACGTGCCGACCGGCACAGCAAGTGCGCTATTGCCAATTTCGAGTTCATCTCGGCATAATGCCCATCCTTGATGGTCGACTTGCGGCAGGTCATGCTGAAAACTTTCCATGGATTGCGTGTAGGGAGTTGGGGTCCAAAAACCCAGTTCTTTCTCTTCTTGCGCCAGCCAATAAGCCACTTTGTCGGACGGATAGTGGGCTAATAACACTTTTCCTGGGGCAGAGGCTCGCAAAGGCACTCGGGCGCCTAACTTCACATACACGGGGTAAAAGCTGCGAGGGGTCGCGACGGCAATGCTAAACATTCGTCCGCTTTGAAAAACCGAGGCGTAAGTGAACAATTGCACGTCCTGGGTTAAATTGTTCACCGCTTCTTGTAATACATCAACATAAGAAGACTGCGCATAATAGGCGCTGGCCCATTCGAAGACGGTCCAACTCAAAAAATATCGATTGAGTCGGGCATTATGGATCAAGAGCCCCGCTTGTTCCATATCCGAAACCAGTCGGTAGAGACTGGCTTTCGGCAGTTCGAGTACATAACCGATTTGGTTGATACTGGCTCCGTCCCGACCTTGTTGAGACACAAGTTCCATGACACGTACGATACGGTCCAAACGCTCCACATCATCATCTCCTAAAAACGATACTAAAGTATCAATAATAGTCGCGTCAATAGAACTGAAACTTTTTTGTTAAAAATAACAGAGAAAAACCAAAAGTATTGACGAAGTTATTTCCGCTATGGCATCGTAGACATGATGCAGAAATTTTTGCAATTTTCACTGTCTCACTACGTTATTCACGGATTATTGAAGGAGGATCGGGTTATGGCGGAAAATGTGTCGGCGGTGTCGAGTCCGCGTCATGGTGGAACCCCGTGGCAAAATCTGATTGCGGCGAGCTTGGGGTATATGATGGACGGAATGGATCAACTCATCATTTCTTTTACCTTGACGGCTGTGATGGCCGCGTTTGCTCTGACGTCTGTTCAGGCGGGGGCCATTACGACGGCGACGATGATTGGCACGTGGGTTGGTTCCTATCTGTTTGGCCTCATTGCGGACTATGTGGGACGCATTCGGACATTAAGTTTTACCATCCTGCTCTATGCGGCAGCCACGGGATTGTCTGCTTTGTCCGGAGATTACCATGCTTTGCTCCTGTGGCGATTTATTGTTGGACTGGGGATCGGCGGAGAATTTGGCATCGGCATGGCGCTCGTGACGGAAACATGGCCCGCGAAGTTGCGGGCCCGGGCCGGATCTTTTGTGGCGGTGGGGTTTACGTTAGGGGTTCTGTTGGCTTCGGTGGTTACGCTGCTCATTTTGCCGCACTGGGGATGGCGGGGGGTGATGGTCGTCGGTGTGCTGCCGGCGCTGTTGGCAGCATGGGCGCGATTTCGTTTGCGTGACTCGGACACCTTTCGGCAAGGTGTTAGCCATCGGCGCCGTTTTCCTTTTTGGGACTTGTTCGCGTCGGGCTCATTGAGCAAAACTACTTTGGCGTTGTTATTGATGACCACCATTCAAAACTTCGGCTACTATGCCATCATGATTTGGATGCCTACGATGTTGGAAAAAACGCATCACTTTACCTTGGCGCACACGACGGAATGGACGCTTATCACCAGCGCAGGGATGATTGCCGGCATCATTCTCTTTGGGTGGCTTTGTGATACTTTGGGCCGTAGACCGTCGTATATCGGACTCTTTGTGGCCACAGCCATTATTCTGCCTCTCTACTTTGCGGTGCGTAATCCGGTGATTTTGTTATGGGCCGGCTTTGCGTTGGGTGCGGTCGTCAACGGCGGCATGGGAGGATATGGGGCGCTGTTGGCGGAATATTATCCCACCGAAGCCCGGTCGACATCGGAAAATTTTATTTTCGGTACCGGCCGTGGAGTGGGTGGGGGTCTAGGTCCGCTGTTGATTGGGGTTCTGGCCGTGCGGATGGGATTGACGGGTGCTTTAAGTCTATTATTCCTTATTTATCCTCTGGCGGCCCTCGTGGTCTGGCGCTGGGTTCCCGAAAGAAAAGGCGAGGAATTGCCGGTGTGAGAATGCGGCCAACATCAGGGGAGGAGAGATGCCGATGTATGAGTGGGGTATCGAAAACGGAACGATATGGCTTCCTTCAGGTCCCGTGGCTGGTCATCTTTACGGACAAGGATCTCAAATCGACGCGATATCGCGAAGGATACGACCGGCCAAGAACCGTTGGGATGTCACAGGGTGTGAAGTGCTACCGGGAGCGATTGATGCTCATGTGCATTCGCGAGATCCGGGGTGGCCAGACAAGGAGGATATTGTTCATAGCACGGCGGCGGCCGCTATGGGAGGCGTTACGACCATTCTGGAAATGCCGAACAGTCTTCCGCCGGTTAGGGATATTGATACGTTTGGCCAGCGAGTAGAGGCATTTGATGGACGGTCTTATGTGGATTTTGGATTATGGTCTTTGTGGGTGCCCGGTATGGATGAATCCTGGTTGGACAGTCTAATTGAGACGGGGACAGTGGGATTTAAGGTCTTTTGGGGTTATGCCTTGGATGCCAAAACGCTGAGTTTAGTGTATGATTGGCATCACTACGATCAACCGGTAGTGAATCCACCCACGGTGGGCGATGTATTAGAATTCTTGGAGATGCTCCCGGATCGGGGCCCTGTAGTGGCCGTGCACGCCGAAGACGCCACGATCATTGGTCAGCGCCAACGACATGCGAAGCCAGGCGTGACCGGATATCAACAGGTGTTATGGGAACATCCGGCCATCGCCGAAGATAGTTTGATTGCGACTTTGATTGAGTTAGCCCGGGTCAGCCAAGCTCCGGTCCATATTGTCCACTTAGCCTCGGCGAATATGTTGAACAAAATCGATCAAGCTCGATCCGAAGGGGTCAATATATCTGTGGAAACGGCTCCGCATTACCTTTTATGGAACGCCATGGACATCGAAGCTTTTGAGGGCTGGGGAAAAGTGTTTCCGCCCATTCGGGAGGTGGAACACCAAAATCGCCTGGTGGATGGACTGAGGAAGGGGACCATTGATATGATCGCATCGGATCATGCTCCCCATCATCCCCGGGAAAAGGCGCAAGGCTGGGGGCAGGCTCGCGCCGGGATGGCGAGTGTTCAGATGGGACTCCTTACACTCATACATTTGGCGGCTCAAGGATGGTTGCCGTTTGAACGAATTCCGGTTCTCAGCAGCTTGGCTCCCGCAAAACGTTTTGGATTGTGGCCTCACAAAGGAAGCTTGCAGGTGGGGGCTGATGCCGACATGGTAATTGTGGACCGCCGGGCTGTCACCTATTTGGACCAGGAAGTGTTGAAGACCAAGCATCCTCAGCCGCCATGGCTTCATCAGACATTGCAGGGGAGAATCCAGTACGTATTTTTGCGAGGCCGGCCCCTGGTTCAGCAAGGGGATTTTGAGAACGGAATCCCAGCGCGCGGACAATTTATTCGTCCGGTATGGTCCTGAAATGTGACGTTCGAATCATGCCAGGGCGCATTTCGGCTGTTAACGGACGGGCAATGCGTCCTGGGTCAATCAAGACAGGTTAAACCCGAGAAAGGATGATCGCCATGGAAGACTGGCCAACTCAACTCAAAACGATCGGTGCCGACTTGGCAGGACACTTTCTTCTGACCACGGGAAAGCACAGTTCTCGCTTTTTTATGCTGGCGCGGATTGCCGAGCATCCAAAAATTCTGCAACAGTGGTGTCAACAATTGTGGCAACAACTGCAAGCATACCATGTAACCACTTTTGTGGGGGCTGCGATGGGCGGCATCCTTCCCGCCTATGGCATGGCAGCAGTCGCCAACGGACGTGCTCTGACGGCGGAAAAGACACCCGACGGCGCCATGGAAATCTACCATGGGGCCCTGAGAGTCGGCGAACCGGTCATCGTGATCGAAGATGCCGTGGCGACGGGATTCTCCATCCACAAGGTTATGCACGCCGTAGAGGCTCAAGGCGCCCAAGTGCGGGCCATCGGAGCCTTTGTCGATCGTGGCACCGCAAAACCATGGACCGTGCCGTTTGTTGCCGTTTACCGGGTCCCGGAACCGATACCAATATGGGAACCCGCCCAGTGCCCTTTATGTGCAGCAGGGCTTCCCTTGGTGACGCCAAAATCACCGGGTTTCAGGCCCAACGACACTGGTTCAAAGATGGTGTGACGGGCTGTCGGTGTAGGAATCCGACTCGGTGACTCTGAGTCAATTGCGGGGAAGAACCGAGAACAAAAGCGAATGTGCCATATTAGCTTCTTATCTGGCCCGACGCGTATTGCCTACTACTAATGAATCCTTAACCCAGCCGTTTCGATGGATCTTTGATGACCAATTTGCTCCAAATTTTGCTCGAGAGGCTGATTAAGCATTAACGCCACCGTGTACTGGTAGCATGTCAAAGACTTATACTTAGATTGCTAAAGTCCTTGGCTTTCAATTCATCCCGAATACCCGACAATATCAGTTCTGAGAATCCTTCATCGGGGATCATGGTTGTGAGCACGTATAACTCTTCCGCTTCGGCGTTACGGATGATGTGAGATATTCCTGGGGGCACGACCAAAGTGTCTCCCGGCGACAGTGAAATACTCTCGTTTCCGGCGAGGGCTTCGCCGTGGCCGTGCAGGACGAAAAATTGCTCAATGGCGTGATGATGCACATTGGGAGGGGTTTGCCCATAGGGGTCAAAAATTTCCAGACATTGAATATACGATCCCTCTTTTCCGCTACGGCGGTGAAGTATGATGAATCGGTTCGTATCGCCAGAACTAATCCGGTAAACGTCTTGAGATTTTAGTGAAGCTACAAAGGGTTTCATATCTCATCCCCCTCTTCGTGTAAAATTGCCGCTCGAAGTCCGGCAATAAGAGCTTGCGTGCGGGAAGTAAAACCATAGCATTGGCGCACATTATAAAGAGTAGCCTGAATGCAGTAATCGGGAGAAGTGGTTGCGCTGCAATCCTCCAGCAAGATACAGTCATATCCTAGGAAGTTGGCATCCTGTAAGGTCGCCATCACGCATTGATCCATATTAACCCCAGCAAAAAACAGCGTTTTCACATCCAAGTTTCGCAAGATACTATCCAAAGGTGTATCCCAAAATCCGCTCATCCGATACTTATCGACATAAATGTCTTGGTCTTGAGCATCTAGTTCGTCGACGACTTGGGCACACCATTCGCCTTTTTGTAATACCCGGGACGTGATATCGGGAAGAATGTCCCCAATTCCAATGCCGTTGCCGGTCGGGTTGTAGACATGAAGAGTCGACGGACTCAGATTCATGCGATCAGGACGATTGCCCCAATTAATCCAGAGAACAGGGATATCGGCTTGACGCAATATCGGCAGAAGTCGATTCAAGGGATTGATGGGACTGCGGTCCTTTTCATAGGGGCCCCCTACTGTGTCTAACCATCCTTTGCCGGAGCAAAAATCATTCTGCATATCGATAATGAGCAAAGCGGCAAGTTCTTTGGCAAAAATCACATTTTGCGGCGCCGCTTTCAGATTTATTGGTGTAACTCTCCCGATCCGGGACATGTCAACCCAATTATGGCTAACGTTCCAGGCATTTTGATTGCGGGCTCCTAATCGCATAGCCCGAGACCTCCCCTTTTAACATTACTGACTTCAATATAACTGTTTATCGTCTGTTTATAACATTACCCGAGGTTTTATTGTCATAACTCACAACATTAAGTAAAGAAGTTGACATAAAGTAAAACATTTTTAATCATAGTTGACATATAGTAACTGTAATAGGGATAGATATTACATATGGTCTTCTTAAACGAGGTGCTCAAAATGAACCGGAACTTTCACTATTTCGTTCCCGATGACTTGAAAACTCGATTTCTTCCGTTCTATACGGCCTCTGAAATCAGACGCCTGGTGGAAGACGAACCGGTGATTGTGCTTCCGGTAGGATCGGTGGAGCAACATGGACCGCATTTATCCATTTACACGGATACACTGCTCCCCACCGCCGTTTTAGGTGCTGCGTTGGTCCGATTGGAAGATGATGAACGAATATACTTCCTACCCCCGCTTGCGTACGGCGTTAGTATTGAGCATAGCGGACTTGGCGGAACGATTACCCTGCGATCGACCACGTTTTTATCCTTAATTGGGGATATTTTGCACTCGTTAGCCCAAATCGGCATGAAGAAAGTGGTGCTGTTAAACGGCCATGGCGGGAACATCAATCTTTTAGGAGTCGCTGCCCGAGAGGCCCATATTGATACCGGTATGGATATTTTCATTGCATCCACTGGAGCATTAATCTCCCCAGAGTCTTTATCGTTACCGAAAAAAGAATGCGATCAGGGAATTCATGCGGGCGCCGTCGAGACGGCGGTGATCTGGAAAATATATCCTGATTGGGTGCGCGATGACGAGCGGGCCCGGGAATATCCTCAGTTCCACTCAGATCTTTTGGAGTTATCGCTGGAGGGCAGAATTCCCCTAGCATGGATGACACGGGATTTAAGCCGAACGGGTATTTTGGGCGATGCCACATTAGCGACTCCTGAACTGGGAGAACAAGTATTTACAGAAATGGTACAAGCTTTAGTGCACATTTTACGGGAAATCAAACGGTTTTCCATGCCACGAGGCGAAATTTCTCAAGAGAAAGGAGCGGGACGTCATGAGTGATTGGAAACAAATCTTGGGCAAGGAAGTGCCGGCACATCTTCTGCTATGGAATCAACCTATGCGGGAGAAATTTTCGCGAGACTATTTCGATTTCTCCCCCGTGCTATTAAAAAGCTTAACCGGCCGTATCGCTGAATGTGTTGCGATGCCCCGCACTTTTGTTGAACTCGCGCGGGTGTTAGCAGTGGCCCGTGACTATGGCGTTCCAGTTACCGTGCGGGGAGCCGGGACAGGAAACTATGGGCAAGCGGTCCCGCTACAGGGGGGAATAGTATTAGATATGTCCCATCTTAATCGCGTGATGGCATTTGAGGACGATCAGGTGACGGTGGAAGCCGGTGCTCGCATGGGTTTCATTGAATCCGTCGCCCGTCAGCGAGGATTAGAACTGCGTGTTTATCCTAGTACGTTCCAAAAGGCGACCATCGGTGGCTTTGTACGCGGTGGTTCGGGCGGGATTGGCTCAATTACTTGGGGAACACTTTGGGACAGCCTCGTGCCAGCTATGCGGATCCGGGCTATGGATGAGGCATTAACCGTGTATGAGGTACAAGGGGAGGACGTTACTCCCTACCTTCATGACTATGGCACACTGGGTGTCGCGGAACAACTCACCATTAAGTTGGTAGCTAGGACCGAGTGGGTTCAGATTGTGGCGGGATTCCCAGGTTTGAACACAGCCTGGCAATGTGCTCAAGAGTTGGCAATCAACCCTACCATAAAAAAGCGTCTGGTTTCGCTCCATGAGTGGCCTATTCCCGAATGGTTTCGACCATGGAACCAACGGATCTCCCCAGGACACTCTTTATTGCTGATGGAGGTCGAGTACAGAGCATCTGACACAGTTAAGACGTTGGTCGCTAGTCATTGCGGTCATATTGACTTAATTATCGATCCCGACAAATATCATAAATCCAACGGAGTTTCTGACTTTTCTTGGAATCACACCACTCTGTGGGCGAGAAAAACAAGTAGTCGATGGACCTACCTTCAAACTCGATTTGATCCCCACCGACTACAAGAACAAATTCAAGCCGTGAAATTGGCCTATCCTGAAGTCCTCTTGCATTTCGAGTGGATTAGGGAGAGAGGACATTTAGTCGTATCCGGGCTCCCTTTAATTCCTTTCACCAATGAAAAACACTTAAACGAACTGATGGATTTTCTCGAAACGAACGGTATCCCCGTTGCTAATCCCCATACCTTCCGGTTGGAGGCTGGCGGGAGAATGTTCAGTGGAGAACAATTCTGGCAACTAAAAGAACGCAACGATCCTCAAAATCTGCTAAACCCCGGCAAATTAAAAAACCTCTCAGAACGATCGGTGTTAACCGTTAACGACGGACAGGGAGGGATGTGAGATGTCCCTGGGATACGAAGAATTGCATCCGGAAATTCCTGTCATTAATCTGTCAAGTGTCCACAAGCGTTATGGTGGTACCTATGCCCTCAAAGACATCAATCTCTCAATCGGAACGGGAGAGTTTGTCTCGCTGTTGGGCCCATCGGGTTGCGGAAAATCGACAGCGCTGGGGATAATTGCAGGACTAGGATCGCCCACTGCGGGCCATGTCACCATTATGAATGGTGATTCCAAAGAAGGGCGGAGACGGGGCGATCTGGCATTTGTATTTCAAGACGCCACCCTAATGCCATGGCGGAGTGTTGAGGCCAATGTGGCTGTCCCGCTTGAGATGTTACGAGTTTCCAAGAGGGAGCGACGCGATCGTGTTCGAGCGGTATTGCGTTTAGTGGGATTGGAAAACGTATCAAGGCAATTGCCCAAATCCTTGTCTGGAGGTATGAAAATGCGTGTCTCTATCGCCCGCGCCTTAGTCTCCCGTCCCCAAATTCTATTGATGGATGAACCTTTCGGAGCTTTAGATGAGATCACCCGGCAAAATCTCCATCAAGAATTATTAGCACTCT
>JAKACM010000128.1 GCA_021821465.1 Bacillota bacterium | reverse complement strand
TTTTTGTACCCAAAAATAGCCGGTAGTATTGGACAATTTGAGATAATGGTCCTGTTGGAAGTGAGGGCGAACGAGTTCTTTCATGCGTTGCATTAATTGTTCTTGAACCGTCGGCGTATGGTATTCGACAGGGATCCCTGCCCAACAAAACCCCGAACCGTAATAAGATAAATAGGAGTCGATATCAGGGAATTGAAGTCCTGCAGGCACTTCCACTTTATGAACAGGCAGGGAAAAAAACTGAGAACCGATGGCTAAAGAAAAACGATCAATCCCCGCATTATCTTGATAAGGAAGTCCCAGCTTGCGGATAATTTGTTGATGAAAGACCTTCATTTCCGCATAGCTGTTACTTCCGTTGGTGGCGGCAAGCAGAACGCCGCTTGGGTGTACCAATTCCCACGCTTTGGACAATACCCCCCTGATATCCACGACGTGATAGAGCATGAAATGAAGCCCAACCCAGTCAAAAGACTCGGGGACAGCATTGAGAGTCTCGGCACTTTCCATACACACCGAAGCTTTAGAATCATGGCCCAGAACCTTCTCGATCTCTGTCACCATGGCGGGAGACTGATCTACAGCCTGATAAAAACTATCGGGTCCGACATACCGTCTTATCCGACTATACCAGGCGCCGGTTCCTGCACCGATATCAAGGATTTTTTCCGGAACGGATAGCGTGAGGGCAAAGCGGGTCATTGTATCGAAAATATTTTCGGTTTGAAGACTATAGCGTTGATGACTGAGGATTCTGGCAGCCAGATTGTCTTGAGTGGCGTAGGATCTCTGCACAAATTCGCGGTTGAAAAATTGGTCCATGAGTATACTCCTTCTTAATGGAATGCCTCTTATGGGTGAAAATTTGGGGATTTAGTATTAGGAGCAATATAATGGAAAGCCGTGGAAAGCGCAACGTTCAGTGAGTTTTTGGATGTTCCTTACCTTGGTGAGGATTATGCGGTAATTTGGGGATTTGCACAGAGTCTCCGATCTGATATAGAGCGCATCCCGATTGCTTTTCCTGCACGGTTTAACGGGAAAACCAGCAAAGAAGGCCGCAGCATTTTCGTGGAGCAGCTTTTTTTGTTACCTATTATTTTGATTAGTTATACGAAGTCTAAGGCATCTCATTAACACCGGAGGTGGGGAAATATGATGAACGCCCGATTTGAACTTTTCGTGGAGGACATTCAAAGGTCGAGCCAATTCTATGAGAACATACTGGAATTTGTTGTGACCAAGCGTACGAAAGAATATATTGGTTTAGCGAACGACAATGTAAAGATTGGTTTAGGGGCCATCTCTGACTTACCCAGTAATCATCCGTTATGCCTGAACAATCCCGATGAAAGAAAAGGCGTTGGCATTGAAATCGTTTTGGAAGTCGACGACGTTGCGGAACTCTATGGCAAGATTCGCACTTTCAAATATCCGATAAGTGCACCGTTAATGATTCAGCCTTGGGGATTGACAGACTTTCGTTTAGTCGATCCAGATGGTTATTATTTGCGAATTACCTCCAAAAAATGACATTCGAGAAGCAAAGGGTGAACATTTCGGCCGGTTGCAACTCTCGGGGCTTTTCCTTCGTGAAAGGGCCACGTTTCGGTGCATTCAAAACTCTCAAGCCCGAAGGGTGGCCCTTTCATGCGGTGATGGTCCCATTGTCCATCGCCGTGGATTGAGTTGGCTGTGTAAGGGCAAATTGTTGGTAATGGCCAGGGGTCGCACAGCCAACCCACAAACCGTGGCCCAATGGACCTCACGGGAACATACACCGCGACACCCAAGGGCGGTCCTCACTTTCGTGAGTAATTATCTGGTAGGGAATATTTGGGAACCAGAGCGATCCGAGATCCTGATCTTTCCTTGACAGCCCATGGTCAGCCCGCGGGGTTACCAACGATCAGACACGAGGCTTATGGTATTAGGTCGGTCCATATGTGCCGATTGCCCTTCTTCAATTTCTACGACGCGTGTATCATAATGATTTAGTTCGTCCAATGGGTCGCGATATCCTAACGTGAGGAGCTTTCTCCATTTTGGGGGAAAACTTCTTTGCATCCCATCAAGAAATCGTTCCACAAATTGCTTGGCAAGGATTGTTTCACAAAAGTGAGATGCACCCGAGTTTTGCGTGAGATACACGTCATCGGCAAGTGCAACGATTCGATTCATGCGGATAGCCTGGGATTTATCGGTGCGAAAGGATGGGCAAAGAGGAAGACTTTACTGTGGCGATGTACTGGGCGCCAGTTCTTGGCCTGGGCCCAACCAACCTAAAGAGGTTGCGGCTGACCAGAATATCGGCTGTGAGGAAATTCAGCAGGATCATCGGATCTCGGCTGATCGCGGTCCGAAATGTATCAACCTACCCCCCTCCATAATCACCTGCATCGATGGGACAGACAGATGATAAATGACAAAGTATTTCAGACAGCCCTATAAACCTGCGATTGGATTCACCTTAGGATGCGACATGCGTCGCGACAATGAACAAGGATATTCTCGAGAAATTCTTTCACTTCATTATGCGGCGCATGCCCACCAGAGAATTCCCCGTTTTCGTAATTCGAGGGGCCTCCACATGTCCCACAGTTCTTCCATATTTGGCGGATCACCTTTGACTGATCCTGTTCTTGAAGCCAAAAATGTATTCTTGGAATCGTCTTGGAGTATTCTATGGATTCTTCTGTTCGTTCCAGGAGAGGCTGGTTCTTTTTCTGAACCTGATCCACAATAGAAATGGCATCAAGGCGGAGTGTTACCAACGAGGAAAAAATTGGCTGAACCTATTCTCTGGAAAATAAGCTTGCTGGGAGGGAAATAATGGATACGGGCAGCTGGAAAACGTTAAAAGACAAAGCGTTGTCAGCCGTTAATAATGCGGCACAGGGAGTCGACCATCAACTCACTGTCACGAAATTGCGGTTGCAAGTAAAACATGATCAAGATGTGCTCGATGAAGAATATCAACGCTTAGGAACCATTTGTTACGAAAAATTGAGCCAGACAGGATCTGTGAGTGCCACAAGTTCTGATATCGCAGCAATTCTCAGCAATATCGTACATCACCAACAGGCACTCAAGGCTTCAGAAAAGGCGGTAGACGAGTCTCGGGCACCGGATAACCAGACCAAATGCTCTGCGTGCGGAGCTGAAATTACCAATCCTCAGGCTAAATTTTGTTCGAGCTGTGGAAGTCCCATTCAATAAGAATGTCAGCTAATTGACTTAAGATTGAAGCCGGGTCCGAATCGGCATAATATTGGTTTGGACCCGGATCATTTTATTGGGCTTGACCATAATCTATTGGTAAGATCACGGAAGGAGAGAGTCTGTTGTGGATGTGATGTTAAGTGAGACCAAAGTAGGCCGACTTAATGTGCACATCGGCGTCCAAATCCTCCGGTGTACCTTGGAAACGGATTTGCCCGTTGTCTAACACATAGACATAGGTGGCACCGGCAAGGAATTTAACGTTCTGTTCGGCAATGAGAAATGCGGGGCCTTGAGAGCGGGAAGCATTAAGCATCTGGATCATTTCATTTACCATAACTGGGGCCAGGCCGGCCGAGGGTTCATCCATCAGGATGAGATCGGGCTGGCCCATAAGCACTTTGGCAAAAGCCAGAATCTTTCTTTGCCCTCCGCTGAGGCTTGACGCGGCGTTTCGGCGTTTTTCATAAAGAATGGGTAGTTGTTGATAAAGTGAGTGCATTTGTTGACGTCTTAAATCCCGGGGAAGATAATAACCGCCAATGTTCAAATTATCTTCGACACTCAAACTGGCCACCACCCCTATTTCCGA
Source organism: Bacillota bacterium (assembly GCA_021821465.1). Classification (GTDB taxonomy): domain Bacteria; phylum Bacillota; class Sulfobacillia; order Sulfobacillales; family Sulfobacillaceae; genus Sulfobacillus. The sequence goes on along the minus strand of JAKACM010000128.1, from coordinate 8,350 downwards.
AAGATAGGCCAGACCCGCACGGAGTCGGCGGCCGGGGTCAAGCTTTGTCACATCTTGGCCATCCAGAACAATCTGACCGGAGTGTGCGGGAAGAAGGCCCATGAGGCATTTGAGCAATGTCGTCTTTCCGGATCCGTTGGCGCCCAAGAGAATAACTTGTGTTTGGGCTTCAACTGCCAAACTGACATCCGTTAACACATTCAGGGTATTATAGCCAACACTTAATGAGAAAACATCTAACAAGGCCATGTTTTGCACCGGCGCCTTTCTTTTCGGATTCTTTATGATCCAGTTCCAAGGTATACCGCCGAAACAACAGGATCCTGCGCGGCTTGTTCCAAGGATCCCTGGAAAATTTCTTTACCGGCGTTCATAACGACGACGCGATCGGTTAATTGATTAACAAACCCCAGATGATGTTCCACTACAATAAGGGCGATACCCTTTTGGGCTAATGTCAGCAAATGATCTGCGACCCTTTGCAACTCGTGATGATTAAGGCCCGCGGCCAGTTCATCAATGAAGAGAATCTGGGGTCCCGAAGCCAATGCCCGCGCAAGATCCAATAACTTCTGCTGAGCACTGTTTAATTGCAGGGCAAGTTGATTGGCGACAAGGTTGAGCCCAACAAAGTCCAAGACCTCATGGGGGGTCATAGCGGGTTTTCGTCCGTAATGATACGATAAAGCCACATTTTCCTCTACACTCAATGATTTAAAGGGTTTTGGTATTTGAAAAGTCCGATTGATTCCAATTTGTGCCCGTTTATGCATGGGCCAACGGGCAATATCTGATCCCCGAAAATGAACCTGTCCCGCATCAGGATAGTAAAGACCGGATAGGACGTTAATGAGCGTTGTTTTTCCCGAACCGTTGGGCCCCACCAATCCAAGAATTTCGCCTGCCTTAAGCTCGGCGCCGACGTTGTCTAAGGCGCGAAATGCTCCAAATTTCTTGACGATATTCTCGAAAGTTAAGATGGGTTCATGGGACATAATTTCCCCTCCGCTGAATTAACGAAATGATGCCGCCCGGAAGAAAAAGAACTAGTGCAACAATCAACAGTCCGTAGATGAGTTGAAAGTATTGCGGGTCGGAAATGCCTACAGCGTTATACAGTCCATAAAGCACAATAGAACCAAGGACCGGGCCGGTTACGGTGCCATATCCGCCGAATAGGGTAAACACAATGGCGAGAATGCTAATGTTCAAGTCAAAAACCGTACTGGGATAGAATACTGACAAATGCCATCCGAAGATGGCTCCGGTAAGCCCGGCTATAAAGGCCGATAAGAGCCATACCACCGAACGCGAGCGTACCACCGCTATGCCGGTCATAGCCGCGCTCACCGGATCTTCGCGGATCGCCATGAGTGCTCGGCCGAAGGGATGATTGCGAATAAAGATCACCACGATCGTTGTCAGAACCAACACCGCAACCATAGCCGCATAAGAGGTTACGGGATGGTAGCTTTGAGTGAGTTGTTCTCCGTAAGGACCATTGGTGATGTGAATCAAGGCGGAGTTGGATACAAGATTACTGAGAACTTCTGCGGCTGCAAGTGAGCTTATGGCAAAGTATGCCCCCGACAAGCGCAATAGGGGCAAAAAAGCAATAGCAATTACCGTGGACAACAAACCTCCCATAACGACTGCCGCAATCCCCGGAAAATGCAGTAATTGAATAGCGATGGCCATTCCATAGGCACCTATACCAAAAAATCCGACGTATCCGAATGGCAAATAGCCGGTAAATCCATAGAGAAGGTTAACCCCTTGCGCCAGAGCCATAAACGCCATCATTTGAAACAGTATCGACTGATTGGCATAAACCAAAGGAGCCAAGGAGAACCCCACCAGCAGTAAAACGGGAATAAGGGCGTTAATTATTCGCCTGCCCGAATGCTTCGCCACGGATTGATCCCACTGTGGGTTAAGCATGGCGCACCCCCTTGCCCAAGAGTCCCGAAGGCTTGACCAAGACAATAACTAAAAGGAGGAAATAGGGAACAAAAACGGACCACGAGGACAAATAGGTTTGCATTAACATCAGGGAAATACCGTATACCAAGCCGCCTAACACCGAACCCAGGGGGTTGCCCAATGATCCAATTACGACAATGGCGAACGCGATGGTTGTGAGCCCCAACCCCGAAGTGGGATCGAGACTGCCGATCATAAGCGGGCTTAACACGCCGGACATGGCGGCCAAGGCGATACCGACGGCGAAAGTGACGGCCGAGGTGCGTTTCACCGGCAATCCGCTGGCTATGGCTTCTTCACGGTTGCCCATAATGGCCCTGGCCGCCAGACCCATGCGGGTATAATTTAAAAATAGGTAGGTAAGGCCAATCATAACCAGACTGACTAATGCACTGACAACCCAAGAAATTTGATAACGTTGTCCCAAAAAATGCCACGAAGAATTGCCGAAGACAGATAAGGGCAAGGACTGGGGATTGACTCCAAACTTTATCACCATCAAGGCTTCGAGAACTTGTGACAAACCAAAGAAGAGAATCAATGATAGCATTTCCGGATCCCGTGAGTTAGACAGTCTGGGAATTAGAGGAAAAAATAACCCCAGACCCACCAAGAAAAAGAGGACCAAGGCAAATATCAAGCTTAGCAGAGGATTGATATGGAAGGCAGTTAAGGATGAAATCGCTACATAACCTCCCAACACCACGAAGTCTCCATGAGCCAGATTAACCATTTGCATGACACCGAAGATTAAGTTCAATCCTAAGGCCATAAACCCAAAAAAAATGCCAAAAAGAATACCGGACACGAGACTGTAGGTAAACATAGGGCCCTCCTGCCTAAGGGCCCCTGCGGTGAGGTGCAGGAGCCCTTACAGATATTACGCATTGGGAGATGAAACAAATTTAACCGAAAGCCGTCCTTTGGAATTTGCCGCAATCTTTCCCACCGGCAAAGTTTCTCCAATCTGAGCCCCTTCGGAATTAATTTTAAAGGTTCCGTCCAACGTTGAAAGTCCTCCGGAAAAACGGCTTGCGGCATGTCTGAGTGATGTTTGACTCAGACTATTGGCCGTATAAAGAGTTTTCTGAATAATAAGTCCAGTGTTATAACCGGCTATGCTCAAGAAGTTTGTGCTTTGACCCGTGGCCTTCTTATACGCAGACTCAAACTGTGCGGTATTTAGTCCGTAATTGACATGAGAAAAGGTCAATAACGGCGGAGCGGGATAGGTGTAGGTGTTATTGATGGATCCCGGGCCGAGGCTGCTTAAGAAAAGCTGAGGCAATTGTCCCGGGAAAATAGTGAAGACCATAGGGAAGTGATCACCGCTGGCTTTCAAGGCTTGCAAAAAGGCAATGTCGTTATTGGGATAACCGAGCTCAATAACGGCTTGAGGATTGGAGTGGGCCATATTATTTAACAATACCGAGTAGCTGGAGGTGCTTGTGGGCACTCCGTTGTTATAGACTGGGGTAATGTGTGCCGCCTTCAATTTGCTCACCAAGGTTTGATCTTGAGACTGATCAAAGTCGTTGGTAGCATAGACGATAGCAATACGGGAATACCCCTTGTGGATAAGATACTGAGCCAGAGAAGTCGGCCATAAGCCCGATGTGGGCAAAGAGGTCAAGACCACGTAAGGATTCGATGGCGTAAAGAAGGATGCACCGGTTCCTGTTTGATCAAACAGGAGCATTTTCTTTTCTTGGGCGATTGGCACCGCCACGGAGGTTAGCACGGATCCAAAGTCAGCCACCAGCATATTAACATGATTCACGGTGATCAATTGCGAATATAGCGTGGTCGCAGTTGTCGCAGAGCTTTGGTCATTATACGCTACAATTTTCACCGGCACTTTCTTGTGCAAAGCTTTTACATAGACACCGCCGGTTTTGTTGGCTTGAGAGGCCCAAAACTTTAAACCGCTATATTCTGGCATTGAGGAAGTGGCGAAAGATCCTGACTTCGCGTACAACGTTCCAATTGTGATATCCTTGATGTTTTTGGTGCTGGGAGCGGATGATGGTGAAGAACCGCATCCAGCTAACGAGGCAGTTAATAACACTAGAGTCATTCCTATAAGCCCCGTGCTTTTCATGGTATTCTCCTCCTACATTTTACTGAATTGACAAGCAACACAATAATACTCCAAAATGACTGATTTGATGACATAATAACCGTTGAAAAATTATTCGCACCTTTAACAATTTCTACTAATGAACACAAATTGTGAATCTGGAGGCGGAATTGAATTAACGGTGGTTGATAGAAGCATTCCCTGAAAAATTGTTCGCATAAATATACTAAGTTCAATGGTATTTCTTCAAATCAGAGCAATGCACCTGGCAGTTTCCTGTGGGTGGGGTTGATCGTCGATTGGTTCCTCTGAAGACCCGAGGGAACTTTTGGGGACGGTTTTAGGAAAACGTGGTTGCTTCGAAGTAAAAGTGATAGAAAAAACATGACGGTCGCGTATGGGGTCTAGGGACGGAACCACACCTGTATTGCGTAACCGTTCGTCGTACAATTACCTCTCGCTAACGCGACAAGCATGTTGTGCAGGCTCTATGATGAAGGAGTCGTGATCTATTTACGCCGAAAATCCGATAACGAGGAACGTTGAGAATGGGAAAGTTTCGCAAAGTTCCAGAACGCATTTTGGAATGGGATCACAGTGCCGAAATCTATGCAACTTATGGTTGTTTTTGTTCTTTTTCACCAACTTTCCCTGTGGCTCCTGGTCATTGGACTGTTTTTGCTGGAGGCTATCGGTTCGCTGTTTTCACCCGCGGAGATGCGCCTTATCCCTAAGCTTGTGGGCCTGGATGAATTGTCCGGAGTCAACGCATTTAATCGAGCAGCAATGTCGTTGGCCCAGGTAGTTTCATGGGGCCTGAGTGGGGTATCATTGTCCGTTATCGCGGTCGATGGCCTATTTTTAACCAATGCCTTTCTTTTGTGGCCTCTGCAACGTCTCTGGTAGCCCTGCGTCCGGTTGGCACATCCGAACCCAGGGATATGATGAAAGGACACTCAGTACACGTGCGCATGGCAAATCTCGGCAAAGAGTGGATTCAAGGCCTCCAGGAAGTCTGGCGTCACGACCTGCTAAAACGGGTGTTGCCGGTAGCTTTGCTGGCTAATCTCAGCTTTACAGCATGGAACGTTTTATCCGCAGCGTGGGTTCACCAAATATTAAGTGCGAGCGCAGCCAGTTATGGCGCCCTGGGCATGGCGATTCTAGTAGGAGAGGTCCTGGGGGCTATTTTGAGCCCCCAAATCATGGATAGAATATCCAAGCCTCACGCCATTGCAACATCGTTGGTAATCTGCGGTCTTGCGTTGGCGGCTATTTCTAGGGTTCCCGTTCTCTGGCCGGACCTCGGCCTAGTGTTTGTCATTGGGATTGCGTTGGGCTTGCTCAATACCTTGGTAAGCATCACGCCGCAGCGTGATGTGCCGCGGGCTCTGATAGGTCGAGTGGCAGGGGTTGTCTTTGGACTTGTATCGGTCACCATCCCCCTTGGAGCCATCGTGTCCGGCAAATTGTCGCGCGTTTGGTCGTTGCCCACATTGTTCTTAGTGGCCGGACTCGTTACGGCAACTTCCTCTGTCTTACTCATTGGTGCCCGGGGCACCATCGTATTGAGGTATAAAAAGACAAGCCTTGAAAGAGCTTGTCTTTAGATAATAGTGTGGCAGGTGGGATTTTTATGGTTGCGAACACTGTTGGGACCAATTGAAGTAGGTCTACGCACGAAAGCGGAAAATCAGTGGATCCCAAAATTTAGCGTATAATCGGATAATCCGCGAATTGAGGACAGATCAAACGAAGTTCCGGACGGAGTTGGATTAGCTGTTAACTGCGCCCAAAATACACAACAAACCCTAGAGGGTTCGCCGGGGTGGCAGAACATCTTAGTAAGTTGACAGTTGTTCCACTTAAATATGGCAATACGCTGAGGACATATTGCAAATGGGCACGGACAATTTGTCAAGAAGAGTGGGCACCTTTGTCCTAACGATCCAATTTTGTTGGAGGGGTAGCGACCGATTGGCATCCGGATAGATGTTCATATGGGTGGGATAGGGATTTATAGGGTTCTACAACAAAGGAGTCAATGTAACGACAGCGTGAAAATCCCGATGGGCGATATATTGTGGAATACTTGGATCTAATGGACCATGGGGGTTGGGCAAAAGCTTTTCTTTGGGTTACCGATCTACTCAGGCTATAAGAGCTCTGAGATCGCATATCGGGCAAAATTCCGGTAAATCCGAGTCCCATAGCCCGCGTTCCGTTTGCAGAGCGTGTTGAATCAAAACGGCATCGGTCCAACTTAAGCGCTAGTCGGCTTCCCAGGTTCCCAATACCCCGAGGCACAGATTTGTCTTCCGTCTGAATTCCTGGCCAATTCGGTACAACCTGGGACGTAGAGCGCCACATCCGCACGGATCATTGGCTTGATGTAATGCATGCAAGAACCAGCGAAACCAGCCACAAAGTCACTGTCCCGGCTTTCTGATCGGAGCTCCGGTAACACCAGGCAGCTGAACAGTAAGGGGAGCATCAATATGACGCATCAAGCCCGTCCGAAGGCGAGTTAACGCTTGGATCAACCACGCCACCGGATCCCATCCGTGCGACTGATGAGGATAGAGGTGCATCTTATGGCATCTCTTCTCTGCGTTTTTCTAAAAGTCTCGGAAACTTAGCTATGCGAGTCATCTGCTTAGCACAACCGTTATCGCCATTCCTTCGGAAACCAGGGGGGCAAGGCTTCCGGAGGGACGCGGCGCCTGGCATTGCCGCCTGACCACCGTGGGGTTTGATGGGGTGTATTTAGCAACAGGGTCCACAACCGCTCCATCGGGGGCGGCAGCATTTGCGCATGCCCGGGATCACTTATCCACTCCCGCACCGTATCCCAGCCATAGACCTCGAACGGCCAGTCCCAGTCCGCCAAATCGCCATCGGCCAAAACGGTTGGAATAATGAGTTCTTGGTGCCGATGAGTATCCAGCAAATCGGCATGATAGCGATAAAAGAGCCGTTGGATCGTGATCGGCAGTTTCATAATCGCGGTCCGCGTGTGGATGGCGGAGGCGGTTGAAATCGTCGCTGGGTTCATGTTTTTACCTGAATGTCCAGATCGTGAATGACCGTGTCAAACGGTTGCGGCGTCACGAGAAGACTCACGGCACTTTCACGATCGGGGATATCTTGGGTATAGGTTAATTGTTGGAGAAAAAGTCGTGGAGAAAATGCTTCCTGATACGTTTCTTGAGCCCATCGAATAAGCTCCTCAAATGATAAGAGACCATGCGTTAGTACCGCATGCAAATCCAGGTAATCCCGAGCCTGGGCGGGTCGTCCTACGGTGTAGGCTTTGTGAATTGCGATATCCCGGGCATCGGCCACGGACAAGCCGCGCCACATTTGATAGGGGAAATGATGTGCAAAGGGATAAGCCAATAACGTGACGGAAATCCCGTCGAGACGCCATTGTTTTTGCTCGGTCGTGTCCATTTCGCGCTCAACGGTGCCAAATTGGGCTAACACCTCTTCTTGGCCATTCAATGATGGCAACTCATCACGGGGGTCGCGTGTAAAGAAATCAAGATCCCGGGATTGTCGATGTCCCAGATGAAGCGCCAATCCCGTGCCACCCGCCAAATAGAATTGCTGCATCGCCGGCCACTGTGCCAAAATTGACGCGACGGGAATGGCACCCTCAGGAAGCAATTCTTCGTGCATCCGCTCATCCCTTTCTTTGTGCCCATCATAGCACGGGGTTGGCCTCAACAAAACGACTTCATCGGACGCCGAGGCTTCGGCGTCTTTCGCATGTTTTCGCCAACAAACCGAGGATTTTTGCAGAGCGACCACGCATTCTAAAACGGGCGCAGAAATAAAGGAGTGTGTTATATGCAAGACTTATCCAATCGCTTTGAAAATGCTCATAAATTTACGAGATTGGTCATCGATTGGCAGCACGTGACGACCCTCCCCACTTTGTATGTGCCAGTCATCGCTGGTGTGAGATGGGTATCTCGAAGTGTTGTAAGACAACGCCTTATTTATCATAAAACACTACAACCTCCGTGTTCGCCAATTCATTCCGACGATTGTAAAGATTCCTATTCTGATAATTTTCGCACCGGATGGTTCGAAAAATGCAATAGGGCAGCAAAAATTATAGATGGAATTATATACCGTTGAAGAACAACTGATGATTACCTGAATCCGTGACAGGAAATTGACCCACCGAGTGAGTGTGCCAATATATGACATAATCTAGCAGAGTATGGGATCATCAAAACGGAACGGGACAAATGAGGGATCCGAGCCGGTCTGCACTCT
>JAKACM010000127.1 GCA_021821465.1 Bacillota bacterium | reverse complement strand
TGCGGGGCCATTGGGGTATTGAAACGCGTCTCCATTACGTCCGTGACATGACCTACGATGAGGACCGTTCCCAGGTGCGTACCGGAAATGAACCCCGTGCGATGGCCATCTTACGCAATACCGCCATTGGGCTCCTCCGACGCCTCCCATTACCCAATATTCAACGGGCGGTCCATCACTTACACCGCCGTCCCGATCAAGTCGCAACCCTCCTCTTGTCCTGACACCCATCTCCCCACAGCGTGTAACCCGGTCGATGACCGGGTTACACGCTGTGGGGGTGCCGCCATGGTTTCTCTTATCGGGAGACCTTTTTCCCGTACCACCGGGGAACATTCCACGGCTCATCGCCTTTCCCATAATTTTCACACCAATACTTTGCCGTTACCTTGGCAGTAATATGACGATGATCGCCTTGGCTTGGATCGTGCTTGCCAAAACTCACTCTCCCTTGCAAAGCGGAATGGTGTACGCTTTTGTGAGTCTTCCCGTTCTCTTGGGCGGCCCTGTAGTGGGAACCTTGGTGGATCGCTGGTCTCGCAGGCAAATGATGTTGACGGCGGACGGTGTTCGGGCAGTACTCATCCTGTTGATTCCTGCCGGATGGGCACTGGGTCTCACCCGTTTGTGGTGGGTTTACGCCGTGATCTTTGTCAATACGTTCTGGAGCTTGGTGTTTTCCACCAGTGAACGAGCCATCATGCCCGAACTGGCAGGAGCGGATCTTCCTGTCGTGAATTCTCTCTTAGCCATGACCCGGCACACCGCGGATTTGGTGGGGCCTGTGTTGGGAGGGGTGCTTGTCAGTGTATTCGCCCATCCGTCATGGGTGCTCGTGGTGGATGCGGGGACCTTTGTCTGGTCTTTTATCATGATTCGTACACTGCCGAAAGACCGGTTGACTCGTGAGACCGAGTCCTTGTCACAGCCTCGATTCTCTATGGGTCTTCAAATGAAAGAGGGAGCGTACTATTTTCTTCACCACCGGGGCGTGTGGGCATTAGGATTGACCATGGCTTTGGCCAATGTCATGGCCGGACCTTTGGAAAATCTGTTTCTGGTTGCCACCCACACCCAATTCCACATGCAAGCCAGCGGGTTTGGTCTCCTTGTTACGGCCTTAGGGGGAGGGCTCTTCATGGGGGCATGGCTGACCCCGCGGTTGTTGTCAAGGTGGTCGACCTTTTCCATTGTGTATTCCGGCATTGTACTTTTTGCGCTCGGTCTGATGGGATTCGCTCAAACAAAGGTCGGATGGCTGGCTATAGTAACCGCCGGTGTTATTGGTATGGCGATGTCCCCGGTGAACATTGGGATCACAACCTGGTTGCAACAGAAGGTTCCGTCAGACTATCGGGGAAGAGTTTTCGGACTTTTGGGGTCTATCAACCAATTCCTATCCCCTCTCGCGATGGTGATGGCGGGATGGATTTTAGAACGACAGACGGTGAGTTTAGTCGCCACCATGCTGTCAGGGATCGGCATTCTGGTTTGTATCTTCGGAGTCCTGGTTGTGCGCCCGTACATGTCACCCGATAAGGATGCGAAGACAAAGATCCACGCCTGAATCCCCGGATCACGATTGCCCCATCTCAAAGTTACTCATTTTGGCGTCGGCGAAACCGTAGATAGCCAAGGCAGACCCGGGAATCGCTGTTGGACGGCCGGGTCTGCCTTGGCCGGTTTTGTGACGGTTAAGCCCGTTTTCACCCCGGAGTTCATTTAGAAACCGGCAACACACGTGCCCCTCGGTGGGGTGATCAGATCCCCGTCATATAGTCGGCATCTCGTGCACCCGGGGATGCAGACCATGGAAGGTGCTCTAGGTAGCATCTGTCATTTAAAGTGGAGCTGGGGAGCAAAAGCAGCGGAGTAACCCCAAGGTACAGGTTCATGGCCAGTTGTTGGACCAGAGTGCTGTTAGGATCACCAGGGCTGCCTGTGGCAAAGACAATGGCAGCAGCAATAGTCCCGCATCCATTGGATTGAGATGCTGCGCATTTTTGCAGGTATAATGTGAGAAGAAAGATGATGGCAAAAAATCCTGTACCATAGAAAAGCATGATCGCCAATCCGACAGCGTATCGGCGGCGAGACAACAAACGGAGATCAAAGAGCGGGATTTTCACCCGCAATTCGCGCGAACGAGCTCCATAATATGAAGGTCCCGGCGAACAACGCAACAATCGGTTCCGATGACCAACCCCAATCCTGCCCTTAACCCTTCTTTCACATTTCCATCAGTGTTGTGTGTTTGCATGGGTCTACCAAGGATTTCTGCAGTGCCAACTGCCGGCTACTTTCTTTGACTTAGGACATGGCCGTCGTGACGGTTTTGGCAAAAGCTTTTATGGGGTCTGGCGACTCCGACACCTCTGCGTGGATAAACCTGGCATCTCCCGAAGATGAGTTGGTTATTGGACTGCGAAAAATTGGCGAGCTCATATCGTCCGCTGGTTAGTGATTGACAAGGGATTTGTATAAATGAACAGTACGGAGGATGTGTATGGGGGCCAATCTCTATGCCCAGTTGTTTTCTTTTCATTCGTATCGGTTTTTATTAACAGCACGCGTAAGCTCCCGTATTGGCTACGGAGTATTACAGTTGGCAGCAATTTGGTATGTGATGTCTTTCTCACATAATAACCCCTTTGCGGTCTCCGGATTGGTTTTTATTCAAACCATTCCATTTGTTTTGTTTGGCCTCTATGCAGGCATAAAAACGGACCGATGGAATGCAAAGGGAGTCATGATTGGTGCCGAAACAGGCAGAGCACTGATATGGGCCATTGCAGGGGTCTTGAGTGCCGTGGATAGATTACCCATAGTCTGGCTTTTATTCGCGATCTTTCTCGATGGGTTGTGTGGATCGTTTTTCAGTCCTGCCTTTCGTGCCGCTACGCCTAAACTGGTGCCAAGAGAACTTCTCCAGCCAGCGAACGCCTTGCTTAATATAGCCAGGGATGGAACCTTGATTGTGAGTCCGGGAATTTTAGCATTATTATTGATGCTGTTTCATTCCGAACGCGATATCTTTCTGTTTCCTGCCTTGACTTATCTCGTCAGCGCGATCAGTTTGTCTCTTATGGGGTTTTCGGTTAACAGTAAAATTGACAGGGGAAAAGCCGTCACATGGTGGGAGTCATTCCGTAAGGATTTTTCCGATATCGTAACCACAATCAAAATTATTGCGAAAGCGGGGCAAATATTCAGGGCGATGATAGCAAACATCGTCTCTATCGTGGGTAATACGGTTGGATGGGAGGTTTCTCTTCCCATTTTAGTAAGAAGTCACTTGGGGCTCAGCATTGTAAATTATGGTGAAATAGTGGGCGCTTTGAGTTTTGGTAGTGTGGTGTTCGGTTTTCTTTTAGGGATGTTTCCAATGATCCGACGGCTACCGACCATATTTGTTGGGATTTCTTTATGGGGAATAGGGTTGGCCTTGATAGGTGTAGGCCACAATCTCATGTTCGCGGTTGTCGGCGCCATTGTGATGGCATTGGAGCAAGCGTTACAGGGCTTGAACATTATTGTACTGTTGCAACAGACGTACTCGGAGCATGTGGCGAGCATTTTTAGTGGCTATCACGGACTGCAATATGCAGGCAATGTATTGGGGTCAATTGTTGCAGGACCGATTCTTGCAACCATTCCCGTGGGCTCGGTGATAACAATTGGTGGAGGAGTAATTATCTTGGTAGGAATTAGCGGATGGCTGCAAACACTTGTTGTCGCAAGGGCATGATGAAATGGCACGGCATTTTCATCATGCCCGGAAAATAGAGATATTCCCCTGGGTCAGATCCACCTCTGCCATCGGCGAGGAGTGCCATCGGTTGCTGACGGTGGATCTGCCTGTTTGGTGACATGAGCTTGGCAAACATTAGGTGTTGAGATTCCTAGTGGGATTAGGACTTCCAGATAACAACCCGCACTCAAGGGCACGGGTTTTGGACGCCAGGGAGCACAATTGACGCCGAGATCACGATTCGGATATAAAGATCGACGGGTTCTTAGCAAATAACTCAACATGGCCCACATTTTGGACAAACATATGCATCAACACCGGAGTGTGTCATATTCGTGCAAATAGATTAGGTTTATCTCGCTTGGGATAAAGCTCACCTATTGACCATGGTGAGAAATTGGTACCCTGCGGGAAATCCGGGCGACTCAGGCGTGAGCAGTGGAGGCCTGCCATTTTAGTCATCCAAAATGATGCCGCTCTTGTCCTCGTCGAACCATTTTACAATTGTCTCGCGCCGGAGGATAGGGAAAGCATGTTTCAGGGAAGATCGAGATCGTCGTGGTATCGTTGTCCCGTCGATTGGAAATTATCCCGAAAATATTATGGCACTCTTCCAAAACTTGGTGCATGACCGTGATTTTCATGGGGCGATGTGTCGGTTCTAGCACTGCGTTGAGGCTTCAAAAATTGTGGTATGGTCCTGACACATTGCGGAAAACTGAAGAAAGTGTGTTAGGACACGGAAAAATCACGGCAATGCACATCATAACTTCGGGCTTAGAAAGGTCACGAAAATGGTTAGGGTTAATTGTCTTGGGAGAGGCAGGTTCGGTTTATGCAAAAGTCTGGCGAAATGTCACGAAGTGATTCTCATCATCTTTGGAGATCACCGGGATTGGGGATTGTGATCCTCATAGGAGCTCTGGTGGCGGGGTATTGGTGGGGTCTTCATCCCTTGTCGGAATCTCACATGTCTTCTCTTCGCATCACCCCGTCCACTCAGGCAAAGAAGGCGGCGAGTGCGGGAATTCTCACCTCCTTGTCCGGAAAATCAGCGCCCAAATTCCGTCTGATTGATCAGCACAACCGTGTCATCAGCCTGAAACAATTTCTGGGGAAAGTTATTGTATTGACACCGATGGACCCGACGTGCACGACGGTGTGTCCCGTTTTGGCCCAAGAAATTTCTACCGCCAATCGGGAGTTGGGACCTTTATCCCGTCAAGTGGTTTTTATCGGTTTCGATGCGGACCCTTATTGGGCAAATACACACTGGCTCAGGAAATTTGACCGGGAACATCAACTGAGCCATATGGCTAATTGGTATTTTGTTACCGGAACCACTTCCGCGTTGCGGAACGTGTGGCATGATTATTACATCTGGGTGCAGCTTCTTCCAAAGACAAGAATGGTCAATCATGCCAGTTACATTTACTTTATTGGTCCTCACGGTCACGAACGTTGGATCTTGGGCGGTTCGGCTGAAAAAGCACTGGGGAAGTCTTACACGACTTTAATTGACCAATATGTTCGAGCCTTGCTGACGAAATCTCACGCTTGAAGATTCGAGGGGTAATGCATTGACTGATTTTCCTCAGCCCTTTGTCTTTTCGGATTGTGCTCCCAAGGCAGAAGAAAATGACACGACGGGTTTATCGACTGAGGCTTATCAAGTCGATGTCTTGCGGCCGGATATTGCGTATGGGGCCGGTAACCGGCGCCGTAGGCATCAATTCCCTCCCGTCGGGTTAAAAAGGGGAGGCTATGTCGGCGGTTTTCGTGACAATTCACCCTTGCCAAGTCATATCTCTGTGTGGTCATGGTCAGCACTTTTCCGCGAAGAATAATCGGACTCCACGCCAAAATGATCCAGAATATCCACTAAGGCCCCGACGGCACAGGATTTGTCGAGGGCTTTAAGGGCCTGTTCAATATGTTGCACAATGTTGGCATAATTCGTATAAGTGCCTTCTTCTTCCAACGATGATGCGACCGGCAAGACTTGATCGGCTTCTTTTTACCATTCGACGAGGTGATTGCTCAGAACCAGCGAAAAGCGGACTAATCTTACCGGATCAGTAAAAGCGGGGCCAGGACACAGTCTGAAAGTATCCGTCTGTTTTCCGCAGCGGTACCGTTGTTCGAGGCACTAGGTTTTGGAAAACACTATTCAATCTTGGCACATAGTCAATTCACATTAAGATAGTTCAGAACCCAGGGATTATCATACTGGCGGGAATACTTGCTTTTTGCGTAGATTTCCTCTGAGAACGGACGAATGGGACTATGAATGCCAAGGGTCTTCTTCTACTGTCTGGGCGTATGCCAGCGAAGCCAACATATATCGTTTGGGTATCGTTTTTTACCCGTTCAAATATTTAGATTACCGTTCTGATTGACTTATCCAAATTTGATCATTGCTGACCACATTTGTCGCCACCTTCCTGGTTCATCGCGTCGCGGCTTCTTAGGGTCACCAGGACCGGTCGTCCACCGGAGGGCGCTCGCCTAGGCGGGTCACCGAGCAGGTCTTCCGTCAGGCAGACACGGGTGAGGAGCCCCTCACCGAACTCTCGGCCACTTGTCGCAGATTGATCGCCGCATTGATGTCGCGGTCATGATGCGTGTGACATTCTGGGCACGTCCACTCCCGCACAGCGAGAGGCATTTTCGGCACTTTGTATCCACACGACGAACACGTTTTGCTGCTGGGATACCAGCGGCTCACGACAACCACCGTCTTCCCCCGTTGAGCTGCTTTGTATTCCAACTGGCGGCGAAATTCCCCAAAGCCCCTGTTGGCAATCGCCCGAGCAAGTTTATGGTTTTTGAGCATACCGGCGACGTTCAGATCCTCGATGGCGATGACATCGAAACGATTGACGAGATAGGTGGTCAGTTGGTGCAAAGCATTGGCCCGAATATTCGCAATCCGAGCATGGAGTCGAGCAATACGCCGCTGCGTTTTTCGCATATTCTGGGACCAGGGGATGTGCATGCCTTTCGGAATGGGCTGGCCGGGCTCAAGCCCGGCACGCACTTTGGCGGCTTCCATCTGCCGACTGAAGCGTTTATATAACTGGCGGAGTTTCTTTAACGTCGCGGCATAGGCTTTCGGTCCGATGATTTTCTCGCCGGTAGAGAGTGTGGCCCATGCCGAAACCCCTAAGTCTACCCCGACCACCGCTTGGTTTTCGCGGCGGACGACAGGCGGATCCGGGATCTCGACGGTGACACTCAAAAACCAGCGATCAGCGATTCGGGAGATTGTGCCGCCTAGCACTTTCCCGACAAACCGCACCATTTCGTCCATGCGCACCCACCCGAGCTTCGGGATATGCACCTTCCGCCCTTTGATGGCAAATTGATCATTGGTGAGGGTAAAGCGGTCGTGACGGCCTTTCTTCTTAAACGTCGGATACTCCGCCGACCCGGCAAAGAAATTCTTAAACGCTTGGCCCAAGTGGATCACGGCCATCTGCGGCGCGTTTTTAGTCACCTCCAGCATCCAGGGAAATGCGTCGCGCTTGAGGGCATTGAGTTGACGTCGCAGGGCGGCCTCGGACGGTTTTGGCAACGTCGGGTCGCCTTTCCCCGCATCATATTGCTGCTGCCATTGGTCCAAGGCCCAGTTGTAGGCAAAGCGTGCCACACCAGCCGCCTTGCGGAAATACGTCTCCTGCACATCGTGGGGATCAAGGGCAATTTTATGGGCGAGAACATGAGTCCGATAATCGCGGCCGCATAGGACACCGAATCCAATGCAAAGGGCAATGCTAAGCCCTTCCAGGCAACGACAAGCCCATCAAGAGCCGGCCCAACAAACATCGCCAGTTGGTTGCCCATTTCGAGCCAACTGTTGGCTGCCATCAAGCTGTCCCTGGGAACTGCCAGCGGTAAAAACGCCTGCGATGTCGGGATGTAAAGGGAATCCAGCATTCCCAAAGCCCCTGCAAGGCCCATGAGCAACAACACGCTGTCCAAGTTGTTCCACAAGGCCAGTGCCACCAGTCCAACAATTACGATGCGCAACCCATTGAGGGCTATCATAAGACGCCGATGATTCACTAAATCTGCCAATCCTCCACCGATTAGCGAAAAAAGCAATCGCGCGACGACTTCCGATGCAAAGACACTACCCATGGCGACGTATGAGCCGGTGAGATGCAGCACCGCCCATGCCACCCCTACCAATGCCACTTGATCACCCAAGGCCGAAATCAACGTTCCTCCGATGTACGCCCTTAGCGGATATTGCCATTTCTGGTTCATTCATTGTCACACTCCTTCTGAGTGCGTGGCTGTTCTACTAAGCAGATCGTTGCAATGAAGTGGCGTGGTGCATTTGTGTCGATTGGGGGAGTCTTGTAACGATTGAACAATACCTGAAGTTCTTCTTGGAATTGGTTCCAACGAGACTCGTCGAGCCATAACGGATCTTCGGTCGTGACTATGGCAGCCAGGTTTTTGGCGACCGCGTCATGGTAAGCCACTTGTGTATCATTTAATAACTGGGCTCCCATGGTGACCGCAGTGTTCGCATCTTGGGACGCTACAGCATGGGGATCCACAAGGAACACTCTGGATACGAGTTCATAGCGTTTGGAAGCAATTGAACCGATTTTCACCTCTTCTTTGACTCGCACAAACCCGGCATCCACCAACAGCCGTACATGGTGAAGAATTGTTGCGGGATTACTGCCGATCCGTTCTCCGAGTTCCGTCAAATTGGCAGAGCCTTGGTCCAACACTTGAATAATTTGTTGCCGGAGAGGATGGCCCAAGGCTTTGAATTGCGCAGTCTGCGATAGGATAAGTGAGGGTACCTTCATAGATTTAACCTCCTTGAGAAACATCAATCGTTTGATATAAGTATATCGTTTGATAAAAACAAAACAAGAAAGAACACGACCTTCTTTAGAGGGGGAGGGCATATAACTTTTGGATATCGCTAATTAGCTGCTCACACTCGCGCTTGACGGAGTCCAGGACGGATATGGAAAGAGATACGTAAGAGCATTGCGATTATGTTCAGAACGTCTCTGGTGGCAACCATAGTCATAATGTGTATCTTGAGGAAACATCGGAAAAAGTTTTGGGTATGATTCGAGAATTGTTTTTGATATAAGGAGTGAACAGTGTCCGGTCCAGATAGGGAATTTAGCTTTGTATCGGTTTGCTCACGCACTAGCGTCTCTTGACGCCCTGGATAGCATCTATGGGATGATGACTGACACAGAAATGCACGCGTGGGTCGTCTTGCGTGAGCTTCGTCGATCGCAAGAAGAAGCCGTCTTTGATACCTAAAATTGTCACGGATCCCGTTTTTTACTGACAATCCACTTCAGCGACTTGCACGACATGGTTTCGGCTAACGCAGAGCAAGTGGATATGCGGATAGTGGTATGAACACGGTTACCTCATGCGGACCAAGTGATAATCAACGACCAGCTAGCCCAGCATTTAGAAGATACTCCACTCAGACCTGAACTTAGAGAAAGCCAGCAGTCAGTAGCATATCATTTTGTTGTGTCGTGCGGCAGGACACTGGGTTGAAGAACAACTCCGGCAAAAAAATTCCCGCCATCCTTCGAACATCAAATACGCAAAAAGACCGCGATCGGTGCCTATTTGCCAGGGGAATATTTCTCAAAACAAGCTCGCTACGACGGATGGATTTCTACGGATTAGGATCTTCAAGACGCCAAAAGCTATCTCAAACATGTGAAAACAGATATCGTATAGGCTGAGACGGGCGTAATTCGATGGCTAGGCCCCCGACTGTGCCGTTTCGTGTATCTTCGGAGTCGATGCGCACTGAACTCCGACGTGCGGATAGTCTCGCTTTGGATCATCAGCAGATAACGGTCGTACGTGTTGGAGCTCTTATATCTCACCAACCGCCACTGCTACCCAGCCAAGTGACTTGACCTACACTGATTGAGAGGCCTGTTCTGCGCGACAGTGATCGCGGATTTGATCGGCTGTGCCCAGACATTTTCTCACTCCTTACACTTATTATTTAGGGAATGGCGAAAAGGAATGCAACTCCAAGGCCCTCTCAGGACGCCACTGCCTTTGTCTGTCTGTTTGAGGATTAGTTCTGATGACGAGCGAACGGGTTAATAAACATGTTTGTTAACTGATAGGGGTACTGGATTGTAATAAATTCAGAAGTTGACGTGTGACTTCCTCAACTGACCAATGGCTCACACCTTCCACGTGCCATCGGGTAATGAGCGCAAACAATAGCCCTAAACAAGTTTGTCCCAAAAACTCTGAAGACAAATCGGACCGAAAATCATGACGATCTTGACCCAAACGGACAATCGCAGCCATTTGGCCGTTCATCACCGTAATCAATTGTTCTTGCAACAGGCTTCGGATGTCAGCATGGCTTTGGGCGGACGCCAACATTTGAAAGAGAATGGCGCGATTAACAGGATTTGAGTAGACCAGGAAATACTTCTCTACTAGAGCACTAATGGCCTCTTCAGGCAGTCTCTCGGATATAGTGTGAGCATCCTCTTGGGTCAATACTTCCTGAACCTGGGATAAGGGCGAAGCCTCTTGTGCCACTGTTAATAACAGAGTTTCTTTATCCTTGAAATGCCAAAAAATTAGACTTGTCGTGGAAATTTCGGCCGCTGTGGCGATATCTTTAATGGAGGCATGAAATCCTTTTTCGGCGAATACCAACCGGGCTCCGTCCAATATTTGTGAGCGTGTATCATGGCCCATGCCCGATTCATCTCCTCCTCAAGCCCATGTACAGGTTGGCGCCAACAATGGCCCAAAAAGGCAACATCTCGGTGCCAACCGATTTAAGAATTATAACAAAGATCAAACAGAGGATGACGGGTTTCCGTCATAGCACAAACGGTATAAATAATTTAATCGAGACGCCGAGAAGCAAAATGCCGTAAAGCGTTTTTACCCATTGTGGTTTGGCTTTTTGGGCCATAAACGTCGAACCCAGCAAGGACGCGATAATCACTGCACCCACGGTGACAATGATGAGAGTAGGATTTATCGTCATGCGCCCGACATGGCCCAAAAAACCACTGAAGCTGGAAAACGTGACAATATAGGCTGTAGTGGCGGCAGCCTCTTTAGTACGGTAGCCAATCCACAAGAGAAAAGGACTAATCAAAAATCCTCCGCCGATGCCAAGCATTCCCCCTAAAAAACCAGCCACACCACAGACGAGAGCGCCCCACAGTACACGCCGCCACGGAGAAGGATTTTTGTCGGGTTCAGGATTCTTTACAATGGTGAGAGTACGTACCCCGGCCATTGCCACGAGGACGGCAAAGATGAATAATAGCAAACGATCCGGTAGCATTGGTGCCACCAAGGCTCCGATAGGAGCTCCAATCAATGCGCTTATGGCCATAGGCAGTCCCCCTTTCCAATCAACGAGGTGGCGGTGGCCATAAGGTATGAGCGCGAGTAGAGTGTTGAGACCGTTGAGAAGAAGCGCAAGGGGAATAACCACGTTCTTAAGGGAAAAGTCCAGCCAATGGAAAATAGGCATATAGAGCATGCCTCCGCCCAGCCCGAGCATGGCAAACAGAAACGAGGTCATAAAAATTAGGATGCCGACGGCAGCCATCATAACACTCACCATCCTTATCTCCTGAGTTGACTCCTAGAGTGCTTGCCTAATTACTTTCTGAGGGATCGTCTAACCCTTCGATGCGAGGGGGGCATGAAGCAATTGATCGAGACAGGGTTTGCAGTACCATTGATGCCGAAATTGGTGAGCGTAACTCTTGACGACGAGTTCGTGGCATATCGAGCACTGGACGGCTTCGAAAACTTCAGGCACCATGTCGAAGGGATACTCTTCAAATTCCTGTAGCGCAAAAATCTCCATCCATGGTTTTGTGAGTACTTCCTGAATTAATGGGTCCACCACTTGAGGGTCCAGATCAAAAGGGGGGATACCTTGTGCACGCAACTTGAAAAAATCCATATCTAAACATTGGCTCATGCGTTCATAGCGGAGGGTTACACGGACGGCTTGATGAGATTTCGGAACATACAGCGTTAATGCGAATTTACCCAGAGGATTCAAGATTAGGTTGCTTTTACCGATCGTGCAGCCGGTAGCAAACATGACGCCATCGGCAAAACACCCGGAAAAATGATGGGATCCGGTTTCGATTATGGCCACTAACTCACCCATACGCGCTAACTTAGCTGACCCTATAAAATAAACTTAAAAAAAATTTTCTAAACGTAAAGGACTTTCCCGAGATATCGCGAAGTTGATCTATTGAGGAAAACTTTAGACGCGAGGAGGATATGGCGGTGAAGTCTCCAGAAACCGTGTGGGAGGAAAGCTGGGCATTTTTGTTGCATTTTTTGCCGAAAGGCTGGCAAGATGCGGCCTGGGAGCAGCATGCCATGATGC
>JAKACM010000126.1 GCA_021821465.1 Bacillota bacterium | reverse complement strand
ACTTGGCGGGGAACCACCTTCATCCCGTTGATCTCTATCGCCTCTTCGGAGTCCAGTCCCAAGGTCTTCAGGACGCGGAGGATATTGATATATTCATCAGGCAAGGCATATTTGAATTCGCAGCGGACCAGTTCCTTATTGGGCAGATACACCGGCAGGGTGCCTGCCTCCTCGTGGGAGACGGAGCGGACGGTCAGAGGACCGACCGGCTCGGGGAAATCGAACACCTCGATCCCCGTGTCAAGCGCAGCCCCGGTCACAAAGGCGCCGTTGACATAGCTTAAAGGAGGTTGCAGACACTCCTCGATGCTGGTGTCAGGCGAGAATGGCAAGGCAAATGCATAACTGGCTTTCAACAGTGAATTATCGCCATCGTAGACCACAATTTCATCAATAGACGCCAAGTGGTCGGAAGCCCACCGTGCCAAGATATTGGTGACTCCCGGATCGACCCCGATGCCCAGCAGAGCCAGCAGGCCGGCTTCTTTGAAGCGGCGGTCGAATTCCATAATTTGACGCTGAACCGTAACCAGCCCCGGCAATTCAACGGGGCCGTCCGCCGCCATATCCATATAGTGGACACCCGCTCTCAGGCAGGCTTCCATGACCGAAAGATTGAACCGGGGAATCCCGGCATGAATTACGATAGCGCAGTCTGCGGGAATGGCGCGGTAGATGGACTCGACATCACGGGCGTCGACCGAAATAGCGCGCACCCGGGAGTCATGCAGGTTCGCGGCCACCATTTCAGCACGGGAGAGCGACAGATCCGCCACAATGATCGTTTCCACCGCAGCGAGCCGCGTCAGTCCTTTGGCGACCACCTCACCTACACCGCCCACTCCCAAAACTAAGACACCGCGTCTTTTGTCAACATTCATAAAGACCTCCTCTCACACACTCCCTGGCGCACATTTGTTGGGAGACGATGCGGTCCGATCACGGCCCGAGAGGCCGTGGTGCGCCCAAGGAGACAGCCGGCACGACAAAGATTTTCCGCGTCGAAGACTCTCCCATACTGTGGTGTATTCCACATCACAGTACATTCGTGATGCGTTGCAAAAATTCCTTGAGCAAGTCGCCCAATATTTCGTAATTTTAATGTAAATGGTGCACATTTCTGGCAAAAGGGAGGAAACAGGCGGGGGCACGGGCCGCCTGCTACGATTTCCTGCCCGTAAACGGGGTCTTATTCACCGCGGTCCAAATTAATATAAATATGCTTGGTCTCCAAAAATTCTTCGAGGCCCAAGCGTCCCAATTCCCGGCCATTGCCGGATTGTTTATACCCTCCCCAGGGGGCTTCGGACGGGGCGGGCTGGGAATCATTGATCCACACGGTGCCGGCCCGCAGTTTCCTCGCCACGGCAAGGGCGCGCTTGATGTCTGAGGTCCACAGAGCAGCGGCGAGCCCGTAAGGAGTGTCGTTGGCCAGGGCAACGGCTTCGGATTCCGATTGAAACGGCATGATGGCCATCACCGGTCCAAAAATTTCTTCACGCATGATGCGCATGGACGGGTTGACGTCGGTGAACACCATGGGCTCAACAAAAAATCCTTGGCTGAGCGCGGGGTCGGCGGGCAAAGAGCCCTTGGCTACACAGCGGGCGCCATCAGCATAGGCGGCCTGCACGTGCCCCATGACCCGCTCCTGCTGCTCATGGCTCACCAGCGGCCCCATGGTTGTGGCTGGATTCGCGCCATGCCCGAGCCGGACAGAGTCCAGCGACTCTTTGACCCGGTTGACAAATTCCTGGTATAGGGGTTCTTGGACGAATACCCGGCTGGCCGCTGAACAGACCTCCCCTTGATTCCAAAAGACGCCGTAGCAGGCCTTGTCCACGGCGGCGTCAAGATCGGCATCCGCAAACACGATGTTGGGAGATTTGCCGCCGAGTTCCAAGGTCACGCGCTTGATGTGCCGGGCCGCAGTTTCCTGGATATGGCGTCCCACGGTCAGTGACCCGGTGAAGCTGACCATGTCGACCCCGGGATGCTTCACCAGAGCTTCTCCCGCCTCTTCCCCGTAGCCGGTGACGATGTTGACCGCGCCCGGCGGCACGTGCGCCTCCTCGAGATATTTGGGAAGCTCCAGGGCGGTGAGGGGCGTCTGCTCGGCGGGCTTGAGCACGCAGGTGCAGCCTGCGGCCAAAGCTGGCGCGATTTTTTGGGCAGCCATGAGAAAGGGATAATTCCAGGGAACAATGCAGCCGGCCACCCCGACCGGCTCCTTCACGACCAAGCTCATGGCCAAAGGGCCGACCGGGGGGATTTCCCCAGAGAGCTTGGTGATCCAGCCCCCGTAATACTCAAAGATAAAGGCGGCCTCGTCAATATCGGCCAACGCGTCAGCCAGGGGCTTGCCGGAATCGGCGACCTCTATTGAGGCGAGAACGTCCCGCTCCCGGCGGATAATCCGCGCGATATCCAACAGGACCCGCTCCCGCTCCCGTTCGGGCCGTCCGGGCCATGCGCCGGAATCAAAACAGTGGCGGGCCGCTTGGACGGCGTGTTCAATATCCTCTTCACCTCCCTGGGGGACGGTGGCAATTACGCTGCCTAGAGCCGGGTCAAAAACCTCGATGGTGTTCCCCCCGTGGGCGTCCACCCACTGGCCGTTGATGTACATTCGCTGATAGCCATACCGCATGGAAATTCCTCCCCGTGTCATGCGCCAGGCCTGTATGGCGCTAATGTCTGTTCCTTATGAATCCATTCTCCGTATGGGAGCGAGAATCCTTGCATCACCGTGAACAACTTGGACCGTGACAACTCATCGCCATGCCCTATATGAGCCGCGTTTGTGCATGGTGATGCAAGTTTTCCGGACAGACAGGGCGTGACGGTGCAGGGAAAATGCTATAGTATAAAGAAATATCTGAATAAGTGTGGGATGATAGAGGGAAATCGCAGGGTGGACGGCGCATTGCGGCGGAAATTCGAAAGGGCAGTGGGGCAGAGGCCCCTTTAATACTGGATGCTGGCGTGGCCGCCCGGTACCGGCCGTGGAGCGGTGGGCGGTGAATTGGGCATGCAGCACAACGTGCGGGTTTCGGGCTGTTCTTGTGCGGCACTTCGATCTACTCTGAGGACGTGCTACGCAGGGCTTTGCTCCATAATGCCGTGTGCGCCAATCTTTATCCCGCAGTAGTCTGGCAGTATGGGTGCACAGGGCCTGTTCTGCGGTAAGTATTGGTCTTTTCCGATCCCGGTCAGGGTGTTGCTGCTGTTATAAGAAGCTTTTCCATTCGCAGCACTGCCGCGGGGGAGGGGATTATCGCCCCCCTGCCGCGGCCTGCGGCTTGATGGTGAACTCCCGCTTGCCTTCGTTGAGTTCATGCCGGAGGCGCGGGCACTTTTGGTGATGGGGTGACACGCGTGACGACCGTCAACGACGTACTGGCACTGCCGATTTTGTCCGAAGCCCAGCTGATTGCGGGGGCGTCCGGGCTGGACCGCCCTGTCCGGGTAGTGCATGTGGTGGATATTCCCGATATCGCCCAATGGATTTCCCCGCAAATGCTGCTGATGACAACTGGCTACAGTCAATTTCAATGGACCACAATTATTGCCGAACTGGATGCCCAGCAACTGAGCGGTGTGATGGTAGCCTTCGGGCCCTATATTCAGAAAATCCCGGACGAGGCGGTGCAAGAGGCAGACCGTCTGGGATTTCCCATTATTGTGCTGCCGTGGGCTCTGCCTTTTGTCAAGATCAGTGAAGCGGTGCATCAGCTGGTAATTCGCGAACAATTCGCCGTCATGGAGAATATAGACCGCTTGCAGACCCGCATGGTGCGCGCTGCCGTCGAAAGCCGCTCGCTGACACAACTGTGCCAGTCTCTGGCCTCGCTGGTGGACCGCTCCGTTGATATCATGGACAGCGAGGGGAATTCTCTGCTCCATGCCGCGGTTCCCATGGAGCAGTTCACAGAGTTTGCCATCCAGACTTTCCATGCGCATACTCATTTTCTGCGGGTGGCTCTTAATGCGCCCCTGGAAGACTGGGAAACCCGCCTGTTTGAGCATATGGCGCTGGTGGCAGGGTTATGGGTCCTGAGAGAGCAGGTGGCTGCCCGCACCGAGGCCCGCTTGCAGAGCTCAGTGCTGGACCTGGCCCTGCATGGGGACGCTATCCATGATCCGGGGCTGGTGGAGCGCGCAAAGCTGATCGGCTTCAATATTCATAAGCGCCACCATGTGCTGGTGACCGCGCTATCGCGGACAGGACCGTGCGCACAACGCCAGGCCTTTGAGCCTGTCACCCATATTGAGGATATGTTGAGAACTTTATTGCGGGACGGGAAGGTTCTGACGACCATATCCCAGGAGCATGTGGTGGCCGTGCTGCCCGAGCATCCCGCATTGAGCCTGGATTCCCTCAACCGCAAAATGTCGCCTGTCTTTACGAAGCACCCCTGCTTGGTGGCGGTCTTTTCAGACCCTATCGACACGGCACAGCTCGCCCACACTTACCGGACCGTATTGCGCGCCATGCCCTCACTCCCTTCGCGGGAAGCGCTCCGGCTGAACGCGCTGCTGTTTCCCCGACTTATTGCGGAACTGCCGTCCGACGTGATGGGCACGATGGTCCAACTGACGTGGGAGAGAGTGACAGATCCGGTCTTGCGCTTGACCCTGCAGGTGTTGGTGGAACATCACGGCTCGCGTTCCGAGGCCGCTGAAGCGCTGAATATTCACCGCAATACGCTCAGATACCGGCTGCAGCAGCTGGAGCAGGCTCTGGATCACAAACTGGACTCTGCCTATGTGTGGGAGCTGGGATTCATGTTTCGGTGGATCCAGAGTCAGGGAAAATAGCCCAGGGGGCATCTCAGATCCTGCCATAGGGCGCTTTGTTCTCCTGAATGGAATTCCCGCCGTCGACGATAATGACCTGGCCGGAGACGTAGCTGGCGCTGGGAGAGGCAAGCCAGTGGACCGCGCTGGCCACTTCGCTGGGGGTGCCGGGGCGTCCCATGGGACTGTACTGGCCGGCTTCCCGTTCCTGAGGGGTGGAGGATGCGGTCGCAATCCAGCCTGGCGCCACGGCATTGACTGTGATGCCGGAGCGCGCCGTTTCCAGTGCGAGAGTGCGGGTCAGGCCAACCATGGCCGCTTTACCGGCCGCATAGGCAGCTTCGAAAGGATTGGCCACCACCGGTCCTGTCACGGACGCCACATTGATGATCCGCCCGTACTGCTGCTGGACCATGAAGGGAATGACCGCTTTGCAGCACAAAAAGGCCGTGGTCGCATTGCGGGCCAGTCCCATGGCCCATTCCTCTTCAGATAAGTCAGTGACAGCCGCTGATTCCTCGGAGACACCCATTTGGGCCATTCCCGCGTTGTTCACCAGGATGTCAATATGGCCGAAGGCCTCCAGGGTTTCTTGCACCAAGCGTTCCACAGCCGCCAGGCTGGTGAGGTCGGCGATGACCGGCACCGCTGCAAATCCCTGGGCTCGCAGCTCATCGGCCCTTGCGCGGATGCGGTCGGTCGTCGAGGTGACCGCCACGGAAATCCCGTCCTCGGCCAATCGGCGGGCTACGGCAAAGCCAATGCCCTGAGGGCTTCCAGCGCCTGTGACGAGCGCGACAGGCTTTCTAAGAGCGGTTTCGCTCATTTGAACCTCCTAATCCAGCGCCTGTCTGCTCAGGGAGATTCTGACTCAGACGGTTCGCCAGTTCGACCGTCCTCCGTCCGGAAACGTTCTTCCTGGGGACTGTCAATTGTGGTTTAGTTTATCACAGCATACTTGACAGCGCCCAGGGGCTTGGCCCGAGTTCAGCTCAAGACGCGGACCGCCGCGAATCCTGCGATAAAGTCGCGGAAAATTTATCGGCCACAGAACTTCGCTATGCCAAGAGATGCGCGTTGGAGAACTTTGAGCGGTTCTTATCCGCCCTATGCTCAAGCCAAAAAAGAAGAAATAGCAGCCAGATGACGCTATTACTCCCACCATTTCCTTGGGGTTTTCAGGCCGTAAAGGGTCGCGCCCGGAAGTCTGAAAATCAAAGCCTCCCGATTCGTCAAACTGAGCCCTAGTCTGCCCGACTAGATCATCAGCTGCCGGGCCTCGTGAGACTTCCTACCGGGCCTAGCGCGCACAGGAAAGCGGAATTGCAGGCACAGATCCGAAAACAGGGTCAATTGGATGAACCTCTCGTCGTACAGCATACCGGGGAGTCCCCGGGTATCTGCTGAAGGATGGCTATCGTCGGTATCTGATTGCACTCCAGTTAGAGTGGGTCGCCGTGCCCGTGCGGATTGAACTCGATGCCATGAAGATCGGGAATCCTTTGTCTTGACTCGGGGGGGAAGGGAAATCCCCTGGAGATTTCTCGCATCGATTTCGCTGAGCATCTTTCCCACACAAGCGCGATGGCAGGATCTCCAGAAAATCCTCGGTGTGCGGTGCCGACATGTTCACATTAACTCGATCAAGGTATTGCTTCCCATGGAACATCCGCGTTGTGTGGGAGGCGCCCCCGACCATCAGTGCGTGATGTTTCATTCATCACCGCTGTCATATCCAATCCGATCCAAAAACTCCGGAACCCGTATGTACTCGATTCCCTCCCACACATGCCGTCCCGAACCGAGAGGGGGGAAATCGCCGATGTTAGCCGAGACAATGTAGTCTGCCCCCACAAATTTTGCGGTAGACCAAATCGGCAGATCATCGGCATCGGTCAGTTCCGGCCACGCCTGTTGCCAGGGGGGCTTCGGGTCGACGCACGAAAATGCCCTGTCAACAGCGACATCATGTCTTTATACAGGCGTGACCACTGTTCCCGCTCCTTGAGGCCTTTATTTCTCACCCAATTCCACGTCATGACCTGATTCAGCTCAGCGATGATCCACGGCGACCATACCGGTCGGTACAGAGTTTCGTACGCAGCCGTAACCAAATGTTCTCGATTCGCATTCGAAACCAACACCGAAGTATCAATCACCGCAACGGGTAAGGGCATGCTCTCGTCATTTCTCCCACGGCAAATGACCCAAACGACGATCCGACGTGTCTTGCAAATCGTCGTTTGTCACAGGAAAGTCCAGATCAGTCATGTCATCAATGCTCTTCTTTAGCCTCCGGAAGGCCTGAACGTTTTCATCTCCTGACCGAAGGAGGCGCCTAATCGAATCCATCGAAATACGCATCCAATTGTTTGCTCCCACCTTCTGTGCCTCCAACTTACCTTCAGCGGCCCAGCGCTTCACCGTGTTGACAGAGCTGACACCGAGCAACTTCTTAGCCTGTCCAGTCGTCACCCAATCGCCTTCCGCCGGAACATTTATACGATCTCTCAAAGCGGGTTGTCCCATCGTTTCATCACCACCCAAATGATTTTCCACTCGATGATCATCATACTCCATACCGTCAAAAGTGTCCATATTGTCTATTTTATCACCTCATGAACAGTATAATCACCGGGGTGGGGTTTTAGTCCATGCATCTGGACCGTTCGGTTTGGGGTGACTGTATATGACCGGCAATAGCTATCGCAGGTGGGGGGGAGTTGGCGCAGAGTGCCGATGAGGGGGGCAGCCACTGCTCCAAAAACCGGAAGCAGCTCGAATCCATTGATCTATGACGGATGTTTTAGAATGGCCCGGACGTTGGAAAGATGTCCGCACCGTGTCAATCCATGGGTTGATACTAGATGAATATCCCATAACCGCGCCGAGAATTCTGACACATGGAGCACATCTTGGGCCAGTCTGACTAAAATCCCACGATGTCCATGAGGGCGTGAACAGCGACTCATTGCGTGTGAAAACGGCCAGTTCCAGGCGTCATGCGCTATGGAAGGTCGCCATGTGACGCCTCCATCCTGGTTTCTGGTCCTATTCGGGGAGAGGGTTCACGGACAAGATGGGAGCCGTAGACGGGATGGCATGGTGATGGGATGTCAGTAGTTGACGAGGGCTGTCCGCTTGACAGGGACTGGGTTCCAGGGATCTCGACATTTCGGGATTTTAGTCAAACTTACCCATGCTGTGCACGACGACCGTGTCCCCGCTCCGGCACAAACGCGAGCAGCTGCGCCAATTGCGGCCGTTGCACATCTTTCCCGGACGTCACATCGGTAAAGAGGCGGTCCACCGCCACGCCCTCCAGCTGACGGGAGAGCTGTTGATCCCCACTGCTGACGCGCACATATCCGATCCGATGACCCGGAATGAGACCGCCTCCTTTGCTGATAAAGTGTCAGGAAGAAGTCCATGACCCTTTCGGGAAGCTATCACGAAAGGCGTTTTTCGACTCTAGTCTGACGGAATGGCGGGGAGATCCTGACGTTCGGTTAGGGTATACCTCATATCCACAGACGTGTCTTCTGTGGGCAGGTCGAAGGAAAGAAACCTCCTGCGCCCTTGAGGTGTTCTGTAGCATCTGTCCATCATTCTCAGTAACTCTCTGAGAGTCGGAGGCGTTATATGCTGGTGATGATTAGTGCGCCAATCCCTTATGGAGAGGTCATGGCCAACATTGATCAGCAAGGACTACGCGGAGGCCTGTCAAGTCTTTGGATCCCGGCAAAATTTTTCAAACCCACGGAGGCATCATGACATGAGGCTCTTTCTCATATCCAGTGATGGTTATGCGGTAAGATTTTCCGCTCGGAGCACATTGTAGGCATTGAGCAACTCCATCCCGGCGCGCCCGCCTGCGCGCCGATGTTTCATTTTAATCCGACTGTTGACGCCTTCGAGCGGCCCATTGCTGATTTCCGGATAGATCAGGCTATTTTTTACCGCGTCATAATCGTTGGCGAGGCCCGTGGCGTATTGGGCCAAGGGCCCGATGTCGCAGGCTTGATACTGCTGAATAAAGGCGGTGAGCGCCGCCGGATCGGCGGCATCAAAGACATGATAACACGTGCTCAGGAACTGGATCAGCTGGCCGATCAGGGGGTGGGTTCCGAGCAGGGCGTCAAAGAGGCGGGCGGTTTGGTTTTTTTTTGCTCCGGGGACGGGGCGGGAGGCGTCGTCTCCTCGGCTGACTCCTCTTTGCCAAACATCAGGGTGCGCACGTGGTCGCTCAAGGGAGACGCGGCGTTCGGCTTCCCTTGAGCCGGGGCGGCTGAGGGGGAAGCCGTATGCGGCGCGGGCTCCCCTGTTTTCGGGCGACTGTCGGCCGCGCGCTTCAGCACATGCTTGTACACCGTACCGCGGGAAATCTGCTGGCATTGGAGATCCGCGGGAGTTTGCAGGGGCACCGGCCGCAAGTTTGTACGCAAAACAGCATTGGGCATGAACCATGCCGAGATTGAGATCGGATTGCTGCCATGAGAAATTTCGTAGGTCGCCGTGGGAAATATTAAAACTCCAGCATTGTCGTGAGAATAAGTATATTATTCGGCAAAATCTTTCTGCTCCGCTCCTTGTTAGCGGATTATGTTACTTTTTTTGAGGTTATATTGTCACAGTTATTCACTGTATTGTCTACTTAGCGATTAGGAGGATATTTTATGGCGAAGTCAAATCTTCATCATTCACTATCGTTTACAGATCTGCTGATGACATCTTTAGGCGGTATTATCGGATCGGGCTGGCTTCTTTCCGCATTGTTTGCTGCGCAGGGAGCGGGTCCTTCGGCCATCTTCAGTTGGCTTATCGGCGGCGTAATTATCATGTTTATCGGGCTGATCTATGCGGAACTCAGTGGTCTTTTTCCGGAATCCGGGGCTGTCGTCCGCTATCCTCATTATTCGCACGGTCATTTAACAGGGTTTATCATGGGCTGGGCGGCGTGGATTGCGTATTCTTCCGTTCCGGCAGTGGAATCCGAGGCGGTTGTTACTTATGCTCAAACATATATTCCCGCTTTCAAGGCATCCAACGGAAATATTTCCGCACTCGGACTGGTGTGTGCGGCGGGGTTGCTTCTCGTTTTTTTTGCCATTAATTACATGGGAGTACGGTCGTTCGCCAAAATCAATACTCCGCTCACCATAATTAAGTTCATCATCCCGGCTCTTACCATTATTCTATTTTTAATTGTGGGTTTTCATTCCACCAATCTGACGAGTCACGGTTTCATGCCGTACAAGAGTCAGGGTATGATGAAGGTCGTGGCCACCGCAGGGATTGTCTTTTCTTACCTGGGATTCCGGCAATCCGTAGATTTGGCTGGTGAGGCGCGCAATCCTCAGCGCGACGTCCCCCGCGCCATTGTCTGGTCTCTCATTTTAGGCATTTTAATTTATACTTTGCTGCAACTGGTTTTCATTGGCGCTATTCCCTTGTCAGTGCTGGACCACGGTTGGCACGGTGTCGATTACAGTGCCCCGTTTGCGCAATTGGCGCTTTCTTTGAATTTAGGTTGGCTGGCGATTGTCATTTACGGGAGCGCCATCATCTCTCCCTTTGGTACCGGAAATGTCTATACCGCCTCGACCACACGCGTTCTGTACGCATTGGGTAAAAATCGTTATTTCCCGCGCATTCTCGCCAAAGTGGATCCGCGAACAGGCATTCCCGTTTATGCTCTAGCCGTCGCAGTGGGACTGGGTCTGATTTTTTTGGCGCCGTTTCCGTCATGGCAGACGCTCGTAGGCATTGTTTCGTCAGCTACGGTCCTGACTTACATCATCGGCCCGATTTCCGCCATGGTCTTCCGCCGCACCGCCCCGGATGCAAAACGCGCCATACACTTGGGTGGTATTGGCCTGATTGCTCCTTTGGCATTTATCGGCGGCTCTCTGATTATCTATTGGGCGGGATGGAATACGAATAAGATTTTGCTGATCGCCACTCTTATTGGCATTGTGCTTTACTTCACGGCCAGCGGTCTTTGGCCCCGCGCTATTGAACGGCCACCTGTTCAGTCACTGAAGGCGGCGCTTTGGCTCATTGTCTACCTGGTCTTTATGCTCGCCATATCTTATGCGGGGTCGACCGTGTTTGGGGCTCCTCACTCGTTGATTCCTTACCCTTGGGACCTTGTCGTGGTAGCCGGAGTTTCGCTGCTGTTCTATTTTTGGGGAGTGCGTTCAGGATATAAAACAAAGGCGATAGAGGAACTGCTGGCAGGATTGGAGGAAACGAGGACAAGCGGCGATTAATGGCGGAGTTCAGGTCTTTTTCCCCTCCTCGCGGGTAGGGCGAGGAAGGAAGCGCAGTGGCCGGAGCGGTATGAAGGATTGGCGGGCAGTTGGCCCCTGCAATTTCTATACTCTCAGCGTCAAAATAGGGGCCGAAAAAACCCCAAGCCTGTTGAGAAGAACTGTAAGCAGGGAGTGGGTCTGTCACCCAAAAACTTCATGGGCCCGCACCGTTTTCTGGAGACATGCGGGGAGCCGGGGCCGCGGGCTCGCCCCGCGGCTTTCCAGATGAAAGGAAGCACGGAATGCAGTGTGGCGGCGCCGCTTTGCGGGACCATCCGGTGATGCTGGAAGCATAGTCGCACGCATGAGCCCGGAACACGGAAATTACCGGTGAAAAAACTGTGGAACATGCTCACTTGACCTACCCGGTGTCTTATAATCAAGAAGCAGACAGGTTCGTGTCTGCCATGTGGTGCTAGGGGTGCCAAGAGGCTGAGAAGCAACGCCAGCGTTGCTAACCCTTTCAACTCGATCTGGATAATGCCAGCGGGAGGAAAGTGCCAGTTACTGCGATCCATCTCAGGAGTGTTTCTTGAGGTGTATCTCTTTCTGGAGCCCTCACTCCTTGTCCTTAAAGGAGGATGGGATTCATGCAACAGCAGCCATCAATGCAGTGGAAGCTTCGCGATATTGTCGTCACCGCCGTTTTAGCCACAGCCTGTGGCGCTATCTATCTGGGATGGGACCTGCTCTATAAATTCGTGCCGAGCAGCGTGAGCCCCGTGCTGACCGCAGGATTCAATGGCCTGTGGTGGATTGCTGCGGGCATTGTGCCGTATATCGTCCGCAAGCCGGGAGCGGCAGTACTGGCGGAGTCGATCGGAGGATTTGTCGAGTTCGCGCTAGGCAGCCCATATGGGATCCAGGCCTTCACGATCGGCATTGCGCAGGGACTCGGAGTGGAAGCGGGATTTGCCCTCGGACGCTACCGCCGCTACAATCTGCCCATGATGTTGTTCGCGACCGCCATGGGCGGCGTGGGGAACTATATTTACTCATATTTCTACTACGGGGTCAAGGACTACACCGCACTGACGCAAGTAGGCTACCTGGTCGTGACGCTGATCAGCGGCGCCG
>JAKACM010000125.1 GCA_021821465.1 Bacillota bacterium | reverse complement strand
GGTTTGACCTGTCTACATGTCGGAAACATCATCGCTTACAGTGCCAACCATTCTGGGTTGGCCTCGCACCGATTTTCATCATGATATTGTCATAATTGTCGAAATCTAACTTTGCCGAGGACCTGCTTGCGCCCGCGCAAGGTCTTGACATGAGCCGGATTGATCAACCACACAACACAGGTGGTTTCCAACAAATTATAGAGCGGTTTCCAATACGAGCCGGTGGACTCCATGAGGACATGGGTGATGCCCTCGGCCCGTAATCACGCCTGTAAGGCCTGGAGATTGTCCGGTCCCAAAGGTTCGGGTTTCTTGCCGGCTGGTGGTCAATTGATCCGGACTTTGGTGCCGGATCGTCACCACCGCCGTCTCTTTATGCACATCAATCCCCGCACCGTGAAAGACTTCGACTGGCATAGTGCTTCCCTTTCTGGGCGTTTCTTGTCCTCTCGGGCCAGGGCACTCAAGGATTCTGTTCCGCGTGCGTGGCAAGCCCGCAACAATGTGAGGTGCCCGGGGCGTTCTAGGTCAAACTGTTAACAACACAATGCTCTCCCGTCCAAACTACATCCAGTCATTTCACAATCACAATGATGCCGATAGGCCCGACGAGCGCACGTCTCCCTCTACTGAAACTTTCACCCTGCCCATCAGGATGACTACTATTGGACTTGTGTAGAATTTATAGAATATTATATTATAAGTATACTGCACTTTGTGTCCAGTTATATTGACACTTCGGGAAATTAATATATATAATTGTGTCGCGCTTTAATTTAACTTAAGTCAATTTCATTATAGCCTAAGCGGCTACTTTATGGTGTTGATAGCGATCCCTCTCCAAAGCATCAAACCAAAAACTTATTCTGCGGTAAGGAGGATACCAATGAGTCTAAAAACTGTGAGCGCTAGGATGGTTTTTGATGAACTGGACCAAGGCCAGCCCGTGGTGATCCTTGACTTAAGGGCTCCTTCGGAGTTTGAAGAGTGGCGCATTTCCGGTCCCCATCAGGCGAAGTTTTACAATGTCTTTTACGGTGATTTTTTTGAGGATGAAGAAGAGGCAGCGGCTCAATTACCTAAAGATCAGGAAATTACGGTCGTATGTGCCAAAGGCGGCGCTTCGGCAGCGGTAGCCGAAATTTTGGAACAACTGGGATACCAGGTACGTCATATGGAAGGTGGAATGCTTGCATGGAGTCAACTCCATGTGGCCCGCCCAATTCCCGTGATATCCGACGGGTTGAAAGTCTGGCAGATCAACCGGGTCGGCAAAGGATGTTTGTCCTATGTTGTGGCTGCCCAAGGGGAAGGACTTGTTGTTGATCCATCCCGGATGACAAATCTCTACGAAGAATTAGCCGAACAGCATGGATTTCGGATTCGTTATGTGATAGACACCCATATTCATGCGGACCATATTTCGGGTGCCAGAACATTGGCCAATGCCGTGGGAGCCTCCTACCGCTTGACACAAACGTATCCTGATGCTCCTCTTCGCTATGAACCGTTGCAAGACAAAGAAATCCTGAGATTGGGAAATGTCCAGGTTGAAACCCTCAGTATTCATACTCCGGGCCACACTCCCGAAAGTACGTCGTTATTGATAAATAACCGATATCTCATCAGCGGGGATACGATATTTGTCCAGGGAGTGGGCCGACCCGATTTGGGAGGGCAGACTGCAAAATGGGCTCAAGATCTCTTTGAGAGTATTTATGTGCGGCTTGCCCATCTTCAAAATGACACGTGGGTCCTCCCCGCACACTACCAAAGCATGGACGAAATAAAGGAACATCGGTTGGTGTTTACAACTTTCGGGCATCTGCGAGCCACCGAAAAGATTAAAACCAACGTAGGTGCATACGACTTTGTTCGCAATATTATGCAGGATAGTACACCAACTCCCCCGAATTACGAGAAAATTGTCGATGCCAACATGGGGCGCATCGATCTGGACATGGAAACAGCCAACTTTCTCGAAATCGGACCCAATCGATGTGCCTTGGTTCACTAATCACGCATTTCGCGGTCGGTCTCGTGGCAGGCCGCGATTTTTATCTCCAGTTTCATCCATGCCCAGAAAGTGAGCTGCAGTGATCCTGACAATAGACCTACCTCTAAGTGTTCATTATGATAGCTTATCCCATTCCAGTGAGATCTCCAACTGTTTGAAAGTTATTCATCCTCTATCCTTAGCTACAGGTCCGGGAAACCCATAGGCAGGTTTTTGCTTAAAGCTTTCACCCCCCCTAAATTGACAACTTACAGATTATATTCTGTTGGAACCAGCAATACCGGGGTTGTAGAATGGGTACTCACATACCGCGATGCACTTTCCCGCCAATAAGCTGAAACATCGTTGCGATGTCGGTTGCCCAAGATAATCATGCTCGCACGTACATGTTGAGCAAATTCAACAAGACTGGGGCCTGCCTCTCCTTCAAGTACTGTAATTTCACTGCGAAATTTTCCCGAGGTCAAAAGCTCCTCGGCTATCATGTGCTGATGTTCCCAATATTGACGATCGGTTTTCTGAATTTCTTCCGCGTGATATGATTCGGGCAACACCGTTACCAGATGAACCACCGAACCCGTAGCAATGAAGCGGTTTATCCAGGTTGAACCCCGTAGAGACGTGAGAGATCCATCAATCCCCCAGACAATCGTATTGGGACTGGGTGGCAACGATAAGTGGCCATGGGTCGCTCCTTTAACTCCGGTTAAGAGAACGACCAAATCACCCAGCCACTGATGTACCGCAAGCTGACTGAGTCCTAACCGGACTGCTTCGGTGCGCAATTCTTGCATGGTAGGGGCGTGCAGCAACGAAACTCCGAGCCACTGGTAGGGATTCAGTTTGGGACCGGATATGTGGGCAGTGATAGCATTTAGTCCCTGACGGGCCATAATACCCAAGCGTGTGAGGGGTTGAATCATTTCCAGAATAGTCAGTTGCCCTCCTACCTTCAGCACACGCATCATTTCTTGGAGTCCTTTGGTCCACTCACTCATATTGCGTAATGAGAATTCTGCGCTCACCCGCTCAAACGTTTCATTGGCAAAAGGCAACTGTTCACCAGATCCCGAAACCCAGTCAATCGGGGCCGCCCGCGTTATGACGGGTAAGGATTTGGCGACATCCAACATCCCGACAGCCGGGTCGAGACCGACGACGCGACCTTGAGTTCCCAACTTTGAAGCGATCTGCCGTGTCACTGTGCCCGTTCCACAACCTACATCCAATACATGAAGATTTCCAGACAATTGCATACGCTCCACGGCCACATGGTGCCAGGCGTGAATGCCGCCAATCGAGAGTAAATTACTCCAATGATCGTAGTGCGGCGAAATCACATCAAAGAGAGCCGGCGTCGCGGATTCGGATTTCTGCTCATTAGACATGCTAAGTACGTCCTTTCACAAAGAGGTGTGCCTTGCCATGGCATACTGTAGCCGTTACCACATCAAAGAAACAGGACTGAACGGATATTTCTGAGCGTCCACTTGACCTACGTTTGCGGGACGGATTGTCCCACCCACCGTCCTTTTTACCGTGATAAATCATCATATTCGTTGGTCATAAATGGCGTTATGACGCCATTTGCCAAAACATTACATAACGAATTGACGGATCTTGGCATCTCTAAAGCCCCCGAAATTACCATGGACACACGTCTCCATGTCGACGGTAGCCTGCTCTTGCATGTTGGGCAGCACGTATCCGTAAATCTGCAGGGTGACGCGATATTAGCATGCCCCCGAACCACTCACTCACAATTTTGATCGGGATCCCGTTGGCTAGCCAGAACGAGGCCTTGGCATGCCGGAGATCATGAATGCGAATGTTCTGACGTCGCCCCCGGTTCAGAAGTCGTTTGAATGTGACCCACACCCTCTTCGGCCATAACAAGGCTTTTGGCTAACCCTTTGCGAGTAAACGGCTCCTCGCAACACTCCCCTCCCGTCAGGGAGGGGAGTGTCAAGCGTAGCTCTCCACAAGAATTTCTAAACGCTCACGAAATTCCGCCGCTTCACGCCGATGATAGAGAATGCAGACGAAGTTTTTGGACTCCAGGCCGGATGGCTAACCATGTCTGTCTCATTCGATATATCTCGGTGTGGCCGAGGCCTTTAGCCGGCATCGGCACAAGACTCGGTACATGTATCTTGAAATGGAGCGTTCGCGCTTTTCATCTGCTCTTCAATCCATGCAACCATGGAGTAATTCGGACGGATCACCGCGGAAGTTTTGGCCCAACCCTTTCGGGAAACCAGTTCTGATGGCGCAAAACTCTGGTTCTTAGTAAACTTTGACAACCACTCGGCTGACTTCGGCTATACCATTTGGGTCAAGTAATGTACTTGGGCCGGTTGCGGGCGCAATTCTAACGCTTTGTCGATTACGAGCTGATGGTGCGTAAAGTAGAGAATCTGGGTACGACGGGCCAATTCATTGAGTACTTCCAGTGTGGCTTGAGTT
This sequence comes from Bacillota bacterium, assembly GCA_021821465.1. Classification (GTDB taxonomy): domain Bacteria; phylum Bacillota; class Sulfobacillia; order Sulfobacillales; family Sulfobacillaceae; genus Sulfobacillus. Next base: position 7,840 of record JAKACM010000125.1, on the reverse strand, counting down.
CTGTCGTCATCAAAATGAACCAATATATCGTCCATAATCAAGGGCAACGCTTGACCTTTGCTCAGATGCTGATTGATAAATGCCAGGCGTAACGCCAGATACAATTGATCACGCGTTCCGTCGCTCATTTGATTAACGCGCCTTCGACCCTCACTGCGGTGCCGTGCCTCCAAATATGGAGTATTGTGGTCATATTCCACTGTCAAATGAGTATAGTGGTTTAAGGTAAGACGACGAAAAAAATTATTGGCCTCGGCAATAATGGCCGATTCGTTTTGTTGACGATAGCTTTCGATAGACCGTTGCAACAACCTGCGAGCGAGCTCGACTCGCAAATATTCCGTCCATATCCGGTCAATTTCAGCAAGATGATATTCGGCTTTCTGCGCGGTTTCTGCAGCAAGAGTTTTATCGCCCGAAAGCAGGCGGAATTGCATTTGCATATCCTGCAGCCTCTGTTTGTATTCTTCTTCATGGGTAGTCATCTTGTCCAATTCGGCCCGAACTTCTTCCGTTAAAAGCTTTAACTCTTCAGGATGTTCAACCTGGGCAAACTCCTCTTCCAGTTCATTAAGGGGAAGGCCATCGCCTGCCAGACGAATGGATTCCTCCAGATTTCGTTGTGTTTGGCGCAACTCTTTGATCCTCTTTGATATCTCAATGTGTTGCAAGAGTTCCTCGGCATTGGAGCAATGGCAGTGTGCAAGGGCCTCACGCAACAACGTGGTGAGCTCATCCGCCTTTTCCTTCACCTGGGCAAATTCTTCCTCGTGTTCCTCGATTTGACTGACTAATTGGCGCCTTTTCGTCTCTATCCCTTTCGCCCGTTCCAGTTTTTGGCGAATATGAGCCATCCATGCAAAAATTTGTGAGAAATCCGTTATCGGGTCGTTTAGAGTCTCACCCACAAGACGCGCATGCTCTTCAAAAGTCCTGCATTCCACCTCTTTTTCGCCGATTTCCCTTTCGACCTCCTGCTTATCCTGTTCCCACTTAAACAACTCTTCCAATTTTTGTATATACAGGGAGGCGATTTGGCAATCCCTGGGCACAAATGGATAACGATCCACCCATTCGCGCCATGCCTCTTTCAGATTTGCAACGTTTTGACGGTAACGGTTCAACATGACTTGCTCTTTTTCCAAACGGCGGTCCGATAAGCTGAGGTCCTGGCGCAATCGTTCGGCTTCTTTTTGCCGGTCTTCCATCTCCCTTACATAACTTTCGCATACCCGAGTCTGTGCCCGTAATCCTTCTTCAGGAAGGGTCAAATAATATTTTCGGGTTTGTTCGCTCAATTCTTCAAGAAAGGCGCCACGCTGGGCTGTCAATTCCTGCAACTCTCTTTCCTGAGTAGCGAGCTTTTGCAAACCTTGAATAACGGGACGATAGACAGTGGCCAGCCATTCCTTCATTTCTGCAGGGGTCTTGACGTTGATATTACTGTCGGGCCATTTGGCTGACCACGATTTCTTGACTTTATCACCCTCCTGACGGATTGCCTGTAAACGCTCTGTCAGTTGTTCGCGTTGCCTCTCATTTTGTGATTTTTCCAACAGCAGTAACGCTCTACGAGCCGATTTGTCGGCATGCAAGCGCAAACGGTCGGCGATCTCGTCCGCTTGATATAAGTAGCTCTCGAATACCGTCTCCAGCTGTGATCCCTCGGTATAGGCCACGAATTCGTCGTCATCACCTGCATGATCAAACCAACGACGTCTGATCAAATTCCATCCGTGATCGCGAAGCCGACGGATCTCAGTCAACTCTGATTCGATAGGAACGTGCCCTTGTAGTTCCAACGTTTCCAATTCTCTTTGGTACGCATCCCATTGATCTTCCAGTTGCTGGCGCTTGCGTTCTAACTCACGATGTTGATCACGTATGATGTCCCACTCAGAGTGAAAACGGTCGAGGGTGGCGTCCAATGGTACGACAAGACTTGCCATTGAGTAGAGATTTCCAGAATACACAGATTGATGGCTAAGCATCTGCTCCATCGATTGGCGTTCCGAACGAATAGTATCTTCGATCTGAGCTATCATATCGTCCAAATTCCCGGCCTGGCGAATTTGCTCCACAAGTTCTCGCAGTGCCGAGACCTTTGCGACAGCGCCGACATTATGCAATTGTCGCTGTGTCTCGTTTTGTTGCTCCTGCAACTCCTGATATCGCTCTTCTTGATGGCGTAGTGTTTGCGAAGCATCTTTGATTTGCTCCATAAGCTGCTTTACATATTCGATGTCGGCGAAGGGTATTCGCAGCATATCAACATGGATTGAGGGGGTGTCTCCCACCAAATCTTTAATGCGAAAGACAATCTGGTCTTCACGTTGGTGCTTGTTCGCTGCAAGTCGGGGCAATTCGTTTCGGCGCCGTGTTTCATATTGAGCCAGGCCTTGGTTCATTTTTTGAATTGCCGCTTCTTGTGCTGCCACTTCCGGTTCGGAAACAAGATCTTCCAGTTTAGCCCGCAATTGTTGTATATGTTTTGCGATACGCACTCGTTCCAGTTCCAAATTGTTATGCGCTTGAACCACTTGAGTGACGCGCTCTTCTTCTGCGTCTTCCCAGACCGTGACAGATCCGAATTGTTGTAATTTCTCCCTGATTCTAGTTAACTCCGGCAGCATAGTTTGTAACCGCCCCAAACGTTGCAACTGTTCCAAATGGCGCTGCACGTCGTAACGTTCTTTTCGGAGATGCTGAATTTCGGCCTCCAAGCCAGCGATCGCCTGGCGTTGCTGAACCCAGTCTTGTGCCCCGAGACTGCTTTTTCGGATGTCTCTTTGAGCCACCAGAAATTCGCCCCAATGCTTATTCAACAATTTTTTCGATTGAGCACGGAAAGAAGGATCGAGCAGATCACGAGTGCGGGCATCCAAGTTGGTCAAAAGATTATGTAGATGCTGGATACCCCCGCCAGCCTCGAACAAAGACACACCGGCATGCCCGCCGGACTGCAAAAGACTCTCGCCACCATTTCGCAATCTCTCATGGTCGAAACCAAAAATCAGTGTGAAACGCTCTCGGTCATAACCGGCCAATAACTGCATCAGTTCGTCTTCCGACACGGACCGGTCGGTCAATTCCAAACGCGAGTACCGTTTTTTGCGACCCACTTTCATCAGCTTTCCGTGTCCGTCGTCAATCATTCCGGCAAGCAACGACTCGCTACTGTAATAATCGACTACCGGTTCCGAGATTCGACCGCCATATAACCAGTCGACAATGAGGTTCAACAAGGTTGTTTTGCCCGTTTCGTTGGGCCCGTAGAGAATATGCATCCCCGAATCGCCATCGGTCAATTGTACATTCAGAGAGTCATAGTGAAGCACGTGTGAAACGGAGAAATTTCGCAGCTTCATCCTCCACTTCCTCCTTGCAACATCTTGGTCAGCAACAGATCTTGCGCTTCGTCGATTAACCCTCTCACCTCATCAAGAGAGTGCACCACCGTCGCCTGTGGAGAATTCACATAAGATTTTAAACGCGCCTGAATGCGCTCAATATGATGAAGAAATTCTTCGAGAAATTCTTCATCTTCCCGAACCTCTTTCATATAGTCGGTTAGCTGGGCCATGGCGTCCGCTCGTTGTGCCCACGGCCCTGGTTCAGAAGGCGGGGACGTCAGAAACTTGATTTTTTCAATCCATATTTGCTCCGGAGCCGTCATCGCCACAGCATTCTCAATTTCCTGATAAAAATATTCAGGGTCTGCCAAAAGCCGTCCGTGTAAAGACGTGTCTCCCAGAAAATGCAAACGCAGGGCTAAAGGCGATCCTGGATTGTCATCAAGATATGTCTGGAAGGTTCGCACCATACGTTCGACAAAACTTTCTTGGCTATTCACCCCGGTTAAATCGACTTCCGCGAGATACCACCTCAGAACATCGAGGGAACGATGCTCGAGCGAAAATCGACCATTCTCGACGGTTACAAGCGTGCAGCCCTTTTCACCGATCTCACGAATGTGACGTCCCTGTAAGTTTCCCGGATAAACGATGCACGGGTCGGATTCCTGGACCACCTGCCGTTTATGGACATGTCCTAAAGCCCAATAATCATAGTGTTTTTGAATCAGATCCGTGACCTTGCACGGGGCATAAGACTCATGGCCTTCATGACCCTCCAAAGAGGTATGAAGGACGCCGATATTGATATAACCGGCATACGCATCCGGATAGCCTAAAGCAAGGTTCTCCACAATTTCGCGCCGGGCAAATCCCTGACCGTGAAGTGCCACCGCGAGATCCTCAATCACAAATGTTTGAGGATGTGTAATGGCAAATTCATGAACATTCGGGGGCCACACCAAGTGACGGGTAATATTGGATGCGGCGTCGTGATTTCCTCTCAACACATAAACATCAATTGCCTCGTCCTGTAATCGACCCATGAGTCCGTTAAAGAACAACCCTGTGGAATAATCTGGCCAATCCCCATCAAATAAGTCTCCTGCAATAATAACAAACCGAACTTTTTCAGAAATTGCCAGATCAATTAAATTCTGCAGAGCGCGCCTGGTAGCCGAACGAATGACGTCTGCCGGGGCATCGGCCTTAGCTGACAATCCGCGCAATGGACTATCCAAATGCAAATCAGCGCAATGAACAAACTTAAACATAAGACCTCCATACCGGAAAAACATCAAGAAAACATCACCAAAAAATCTCAATATGCTAACTATTATATATCAGGTTGTATGCCAAGCCTATTGTACTCTGAACAACGGTATACCACTCGAAAACCAAAAGGCTCACCGCAAACCCACGCTAGAACCATGATCTCCGTGAAAAACTGAGGCCCGGACAACTCGAAATTGTGGAGAGAAGCATGACATTGAGGAAGATATATATAAGATTCCCCACAAAAGTTATGCGAACCATTACACAAAACCGAACACGCCTAGAGGTCTTGGCGCGACTCTCTTTCACGGACGAACGGCGAAAATTCAGAGGATGGGTAGGATCACGAAGGGGATCTGATGGAACAAGCTCAGGAATCCCCCGGACTGAACCGTAAATCTTAAGAGCCCACAGAGGAAATTTTGTATAATGGATTGCAACCTATGAGCATCACTTCTGATCTACCTCTCACGAATGGGCAGACTCATAGAGACATTACCAGGGGGGTTGACATGAACATTTTTCCCATTTCCTTCGTCTCAGCCGGACAACCTATCCGAGGTTTAGGATACGGCCCTCATTCCGGGTCGCCCAAAAATGTTCGGGCCATATTAATTCACGGTTACAGTTCGTCCAAACATGCTTTGGATCCCATAGCCGTAGCACTCGCCAAAGAAGATTATCCGGTTTTGTCATTGGACTTGCCGGGTCACAAATTGGGGGCGACCGGCGGCGCCCTGGTTAGTTTTGATATGGTTGTACAAATCGCTCTGGATGCCAATGCTGCCCTTGGCACACCATGCCACCCGGTCTATATCGGACACAGTATGGGTTCTGCCGCGGCCTTGACGGCGGCCAGCCGCGATGACACCGCCGTGGGCGCCTGTGTTCTGGGCTTGGGCTATCCCGTGACTGTGATGCGCCCGGATCCGAATGTGATCGGTTATTATTTGGAGCGGTGGGCGTGGGTTGATGGTGCAAGTCCGGTAGAAGTGGGCCTGGCGATGGATAAGGCCATTCCCCCCGCTTTAGAAAAACTCGCGGGTCGCCCCTTTCTTTTAATCAATGGGACCCAAGACCAAGAACTCCCGCCGTCCAGTGCCCGCACCTTGTTCGAAATGGCTCACGAGCCGAAAACTCAGTACACAGTAGCCTCCGACCATTCCGGAATACCCTTGTTGGCGGCGCCATTTATCGTCAAATGGTTGAATGCTGTTTGCCAAAGCTAGGGCAGCCACATTGTGATCACTAAGGGGACTTTTTTACCTTCTTTGCCGAAGAGTGGAGATTCCCGTTTCGCTGACGGAAATCTTTCCTTCTTTATCCAGCGCTCCGTAAAACCCCGCTGTTTAGGGCGGAGATATAAGGCGCTCGCCGTCAGGCGATAGTCTTGTGGTATAACGCCCCATTGGTGTCACTGTTTAAATGTGTTCGCTCTTTGACAATAGGATATATTGGCGGTTGTCTCCCGCCATCGTGGGAGGCGTAAAATATATCGCGTCGTCAAGATCAGACGTTAACCGGATTCGGCGAACGATAAGTCTACGTAACCGGAGACCTTGAGGCGACCGGATAAAGGGCTTTTGGCTAACCCTTTGCGAGTAAAGCTGACGTCAGCCGGTTCCTCGCCAGAGTCTCCTCCCTTCAGGAAGGAGAGTGTGTGCGGGCGGGCAAGCCCACACTGGATGCTGAACATCTAACAGTTCTGTTGGACAGATCAGCGCGGCACAGTGGTTAATGTCGCACAGGATACATCTAGGGCGATGCCGTGAGGCGCGTGACGAAGGAGAGAGGGTAAGCCGTGAGGTCCCGATCCGAGATGTGTAGGTTGAAAACGCAATGCTGAATGCCGATGCAGCGGGATGAACTGGGGACGCTGCGTACTCGGCGGAACCCCAAACCCCCTCCATGGAAGGGCTAGTGAGGCGCCCAACTGGAAAACCATGGGCAAACGGATAGGCCCGGCCTAAGACGGGAGTTAGGCAGCCCTGTCGACCACGACAACGGGGTATGCGGTTCATCGCGTGGAGAGTTAGACATTGCGCGTCGTAGCCAGTGTGGGTGACCCGCCGAGAGCTCTTGGTGACCTTCAGGGGGCACCGACCTATCAGGGTATCCGAAGTGGTTGGTGTGCCAAGAGCAGTCAGAGCGCCTTCATAGTAGCGGAGTAGCCCCAAGACCATAACTGGGGGTGAAATGAAGGAAGGTGTCGTTACGGAAAAGTTAATTCAGCAGCAGACATGTCAATCGGTAAGCCTCCGTTGCGAAACACTGCCGAGAGGGTTCTGCTGGCGAGGAGACACTCAAACTTGAAATGGTACAACCTGTATGGCCCATTGTTGAGCTATCAGCGCTTGTATGAGGCATGGCTGAAGGTTGCGGCAAACAAAGGAGCCGGCGGAGTGGACGGAATCAGCCTACCCGCCTTTGAAAGGAGTCTGGAAGAAAACCTCCAGCAACTTCTCAGCGACCTCGGAGCCAAGACTTACAAGCCGTTGCCGGTCCTGAGGCGGTACATCTGATGGTTGCGCGCTCTTGTAAGGCTTGAGCCACGGCAGCACAGCACTCACCTGTAATCTGTACCTGATCCCTCGCGAGATCGCGGTAGGCAAACCACTGCGGATAATGCGGTCCCTGCACGACAAACCCCGTGGTTGTGCAGGCCCGCAAAATACCTTCCACAGGATTCGCCCAAGCCTCGCAATCTTTTCTTCCCTGAGGCGGGTTGAGGCGGTGCACAGCCTTGGGAGCTTGCTGACGCACCTTGTGGGCAAAGGCCTCCCCAGCGGTCCTGGTCAAAGGCCGCGATCAGATGGGCCAATTGCCTTGCCAATGCTGAGCATTGAGGGCATTGCCCGGACCCATCCTTTAAGGGGAAGACAGCATAGGGGACCCGGGCATAGGCAATCGCGCGAATCCGGTCTTGGTTATACCAAGTTTTGATGAAGGCTCTGGGCAGTTTGCGGGTGGATGTCAGGTACTACTCAACCGATGGCCATGCTTTTGGATCATGCGCAATCGACACATACTCTTTGGCTTCCGTCGAACTGGACGGAAGGTGGGGCCGGAGCACTGAGGGGGCGATTCCCCATACGCGCTAACTTATGGGGAGGTATTGTACTGAAGACGCCGTTTCCGGGGTCGTTCATGGAGATGTCGTTTCCACCGTTGAGTGGGTCGCCTCCAGTCCTGGATATCGAGAAATCCTTGCA
>JAKACM010000124.1 GCA_021821465.1 Bacillota bacterium | reverse complement strand
TAAAATAAAATTTTTTTTCGGCCAAACAGGGGTTAATAGGGCCAAGAATTTTTGTATAATACAGCAATTTGAGACGCCACAAGACTTTGAGGCCATTTTGGGCTCATAACTAGGAAAGTTCCGCTAGCGCCTGGGTATCGACCGTGTTCGGATCTGAAACGGCGACCGAGGAAGGACTGCTCCGGGTCGGAAAAATCCTCCCCCCTGGGTTTTCTACCTTGCCCAGTTCGTTGCGATCGCGATCACTTTCCCCAGTTGGGTTAACCACAGATGCTCCCGCGCATGAAAAATACCGATCATAGGCATACGAACCGACTCGTCGTGGCCACCAACCCTTGGACGGCGACTTGTTCCCCAATATTGCCAAATGGGCCTCGAAACTCCCCCGGTGACTCGATTCTTGACCCACAGCAGCAGACATGGCATCATAAACCGACGATTGAATAGTTTTGAACCCAGGCATATGTTGATCTGTTAACTATCCGGCGCTAAAGGTCGGAGCCTGGGGACAGCCCAACTGGGCTGATCAGGGTAAGGGGTAACCAGTCCCTGCCTTTCAGAAAACGCATACGGATTCACCGATCTTAAAGCAGAAGACGTGCCGTCTGAGGCGAGAAATGGATGGATTCTTGATGATACCAACACGTTTTCCTTTATCACTCCAACAACCGGAAAACTGGGATTTCCGGGAAGCCGATACGAAAGAAGGCACGCATGTTATCCACTCTTATCCAGCCATGATGATTCCTCCGGTTGCGCGGGGTCTGATAGCGCGATTGCGCAAAATCAAGCCCGAGGCTCAGAGCCTACTGGACCCGTTTTGCGGTGCCGGCACGGTACTGGTCGAAGGCGCTCGTCAAGGGCTGATAGCCTGGGGCAATGACTTAAATCCCTTGGCCGTACGCATTGCTTCTGCCCGAACGACACCGATTGCTGAAGAAGTGCTGAGCCGTGAACTCAATCGGCTCGACACTCAACTGACACCTTGTGCCCTCTCTGGCTGGAGGGGAACGATTCCGGAATTTGCCGGAAGGGATTTCTGGTTTAAACCGGAGGTCACTCACGCCTTAGCCTTTATTCGGGCTCAAATAGCAGCACAACTCACAAACGCCCATATCCGAACTTTGGCGGAGATGGCCTTCAGTGAAACAGTCCGACTGGCATCAAATACCCGTAACGGAGAATTTAAACTCTACCGCTTGCCGGCAGCAAAGCTCGCCGCCTTTCACCCCGATGTTTTAGGTCTCTTTCGCCAAACGATGCGCCGCTACCAAGAGGGGCTGCGTACCTTTAACATTGATTTGCAAAATGCGCCCGCTTTGCCGCGAATCGTGCGTGAGGACGCCCGCAGTTTGACCTCTATTCCGGATCATTTTTTTGATCTCATGGTGAGTTCCCCGCCATATGGGGACTCGCGTACGACCGTGGCTTATGGTCAATTTTCGCGTCTTTCGCTGGAGTGGCTGGGATTTTCACCGGAACAAGCGCGAACGGTCGATCGTCAATTATTGGGCGGGAGACCCGGATCCGATCCGACCCTTGCGATTCCTTCCCTTGCCGTTCAACAGGGAATTCATGCCATCGCATCTCACGATCCCGTACGTGCTCGACAAGTCTACCTATTTTACCATGATTTGGATCAAGCTATCGAAGCCATAACACGCAAGCTAAAACCGGGAGCTTTGTGCGCATGGGTCGTGGCGAATCGAACAGTCAAGCGAATTGTTTTGCCTACCCATGCCATTATCCGGGAATTGTCTCTCGCACACGGCTATGAATGGCTCGAAGATTTAACCCGCAATATTCCCAATAAACGCATGCCATTGTCTAACAGTCCGACGAATGTGCAGGGAGAAACCGGCGCTACCATGACTCAAGAGCACATGGTGATTTTGCGCTACCGGGGTTAAAGAATGATTACCTGTGCGCACCATAGGTCTCGAATCTCGCAAGATAAACAAAAATGGCTAGTCCCAAGGTCTGCGAGTGTGAGATAGGTCTTAAGGCCTCAAATCCCGAGTGGCTCGATCTAATGATTGAGACGTAATGTGGCCGGATTTCCAGTAAGGTTCCATCACGCTGACCGTTTTTTCCAAAACGTCTGCGTAAGTCCTGCAACGTAGGGAAAGCCTGGCATTCGGTGAAAGCACTAAATCCTGGGAATATCGGGAGGTGTAGTTCATAAGAGCTTCCTGAAATTGATAGAACTTGTTATGAGAGGATGCTGCCAAGAGACCTTGTGCATGCTGCAAGTCTCCGTAGGCTATTGTGAGCGTTCGTAATTTGTTTGCCGTTGACATAGAAGGATTAGACGCCACGAGATCGGTCTTGGTGGAAGCCTTGTGAAGATATCCCACTAAGGACCGGTAAGTGGATCGCGACACTAAAGACGGTGGGTACAGAACCATGCGAGTGACGAGAAGGGCGTTAAACACCAAGGAACAAATAAACCCTATCGTCAACCACCGCTTCATAAGCTTGACATTCCTCCTGCCGTCATCCTTTATTAAGGAAAATCTCTGCGCCCTCCGACTCTCTTGCGGCAACGCATCACCGATCGTATGATGATGGCACAATAAAGCATTCTCCGTATGAAATACATCCAATTCTAATGCACAATCGGGAAGGGTGACAAGTTTGGACTATGCCTTAGAACTTTTGTTTGACAAGCGGGCCACAAATCTAATCATGTCACTATGGGCCATACTCACAAAAGAAGGGCTTCGGAGAAGCGTTGAGGGAGACCCGGAATATCCCCATCTGTCATTATATGTCTGGCAATCCCTATCTTCACAGACTTTCAATCCGGCGTTCTCCAATCTGGCCCGATCACCCAATCAAGGATTGCGGGATATCACTCTGGATCGAACAGATTTTTTCTTTGGCCCCTCCTCCGTACTATATCTGGCTCCACGTCACAATCCATCCCTGTTTGATCTCCACAAGCGGTGGTTGGCTTCCTTAATGGATACTGCCTCGACTGTCCTTTCTACCTATCTCCCTGGCAACTGGGTGCCCCACGTCACCCTAGCCGATCATTTAACAAATGAAGAGCTAGACAGAGCGAAAAGCCTGGTGTCTTTGGAACGATCGATTTTGGCTGTTCTCTCCGACGTGATTCTTGTACAAATTCATCCTAAAGCCAGATGGGTTTCGGAATATTATCCTTTGACCTCGGCCAATGCGGAACAAACGACTTGGTTTCGCTTTAATGAAGCCTTGAGGACGCACCGGCATTTTGAGGCACACGAAATTCTCGAAGCATTGTGGCGTCAAAATCACGATAAGAAGGTGCAAACGGCCATTTGGCTGGCGGCTCTGTTTACCCATTGGTCCCGGGGGCAATATCCGGGAGCACTGAAAATTCTCGAAAAAATTCTTAATTCTCCCGTTGGTTATCCCAATGAATTACGCCCGGTTCTTCACACTTGGCAACTCTCACTTAAAACTGGCAGCCCAATGCCTGATATTCAAGCATTTGAGCGGATGATACTCATTCGATGGGCACGTTCAACGTAAAATCCAACATCACGATAAAGGCAAGAAAAAAGCCAACACTAACCGGACATAAAGGGATCATCACCACATCAAAAATGGGATCGTGCTCGAAATCATTTTCCACTAAAATCTTTAATAACCCACAGACCAAAGTGGTAGGTTCTATGGCATATTTAATGAATTATCGCCGATCTTGACTGCCAAAGATTGGTCCGATCTGGTAAAATACTAAAGGTGTGCCGAGAATTTAGCATAAAACAAGGAAATGCTGGATCGAAGAATTTGATCAACTTTCACCCTATCATTTATACAAGACAGCAAGAAGACCCTCGTGAAAATTCTCGGGGCTATTCATTATGGTATGGAATTTAGAGAATTGATTCGACGCCCAATACATGATGCCAAGACCCACCCGTGCCCATGATTTCGCCAGAATTTGGCCAATCGATCAACAATGATTCTGGTTGGGGATTTATGAAATAATATGTGAAAACATATTCAATATCGGCGTAAAACACATATTCTCCTTTTTGGAAACTGGTATATGCGGCCCGCCACACCGGAACCATGAGGAGATTTTGAGGGCCTATCTTCCGAGGCATGAGGTTAGGGTCGATCCGTATCTCTACTATGTCGAGGTGGTGACAGGCCTGAAGATCATGTCATCTGGTCTCTGCGGATGTAGACTCGCCATCGACGTCCAAGCCAGGTAGCCGCGTTAGAGAAATAGTGCCGACAATTCAAGAGCCACACCGTCGGCATTCGAGATGCTCGGCGCCCGCTCAGTATTTGAACATGATGACAATATATTAAGAAAGGAACACCCAAGATGGATACCGAAACGTCAGGTTCCTCGCTTTCCAACGATGTATCCGCGCCGATTATTCCATGGCACGATCTTACTTGGTGGATCTTGATTCTCCCCATCCTCATGATTATCGCTCTGGGACTACACCTCTTTTCTCTGCTGCTGTTTACCCACGTCATGGCGGGTTCCTTATGGACCGGCGCTGACATTTTTCTGGGATTTGTTTTGGGACCAGTCTGGAAATATCTTTCACCGGCCCAGCGATTGGCCATTCAAAGCCGCCTGGTCCCCAACACATTTCTCTATATGCCTATTCTAGCCCTTACCACAGGTACGACTGGCTGGTACGTGGCCAATTACGATGGTTTTGCCGTTGCCCACAGTGCCATTTTCCCATGGATTGTCGCCGCGGGAATTGTGGTTCTCATTCTGAGTTTCGTTGGCATCGGCATGATGCTTCCCACCAATATCCGCTTACTTCAGGAAATAAGGGGCCCTCATCCCAGTCCCGAAATATTGCAGCGCCTCACATTCCGTAACCGTCGATTAGCGGCCGTTCAAGGGCTCTTTCAAGTCACCATTGTCGTCATCATGGTTCATCTGGCTATCACATCATAAGTCATGCGGCAAAACCCCGCGAGGAGATCATTTGTGTTCGAAACCCGATCTCACGCTTAACAATAGCTTCCTTCATGCAAGACAGTTCAAGATAATAGAAAGAAACGAGTGTACATCCTCACCGAATGGAGCGTTTATAATGCCATTGACAGTTAGATCGGCTCAAGAAAGAGATTTGATCGCGATTTTGGAGATTTATAATCAGGGAATTACCGATCGTATCGCAACTTTGGAAGCCGACACAAAAACTATTGAGTACATGAGACAATGGTTCACAAAACGTCCGGCACGATACCAAGTGTTAGTTGCTGAACTTCAGTCCGAGGAGATTGCCGGCTGGGCTTCGTTAAATCCGTACTCACCACGCCTCGCTTATGCCGGGGTGGCCGATCTTTCCATCTATATAAGACGAGATTTGCGGGGTCAAGGCATCGGCAGTCTATTATTGCCCCATCTGGAAGAGGTCGCAAGAATTAACCAATTCCACAAAATTGTCTTAATGACATTCCCGTTTAACCTATCGGGACAAGGATTCTATCGAAAAATGGGATACCGCTCAGTCGGTGTTTTTAAAAACCAAGGGGAATTGGATGGGCATTTTGTCGATGTGATGGCCATGGAAAAATTGCTGTAAATCTGTGCTGCCGAGACACACATTGGGTATCAACCGCAAAACTGCAAACGAAGAGTCTCGTAGCGAGAACGTGACACACAGGCAAAAGCCGGATTCAGTATTTTTGTCAACCTTAGCAATCCTTACAACCTTGTCTTTAAATGGATAAGAGCGTACAATGCGCTTGACGGCGAGGATTTTAACTGGTTCTGGGGTGAAGTGCAAGAGTATCGGACCGATATCGAGCGCGTGGATACAAATCGGCCGCAGGCGACAACTCTGAGAAGGGCCGGTTCGAGGACTCCCTCACGAAAGACCCAGAGGAATGCACACGGCACCGCTTTCGGGTTCAGAAGAGACTTGTCACCTAGCCTTGGGGTTTCAGGTCATGAAGAAAATTCTGTCGGCAACACTCGCCCTATTGTGAGTCCGTTGAAACCACCTCCGCTTGTTGTTAAAGATGTAATATCCTAGACGGAACCCACAATTTTAACATGTCATAAGAATAGAAGAAGGTTAAGAAATACTATGTGGAATGATACCAAAATCACACGTCAGCTGGGAATGCGTTATCCCATTATTCAAGCTCCGATGGCAGGAGGTCTCTCTACCCCACAATTAGTCGCGGCTGTCTCCAATTGTGGGGGACTCGGCTTCTTGGGTGCCGGGTACATGAAGCCCCCAGCTATTCGTGAAGCCGTTCAGGAAATTCGGCAACTCACAAAATTTCCTTTTGGCGTCAATCTCTTTATTCCTCCCAAGAGGAATAACACTGTCGATATGAGTGCGGTTAATTCCATGAAGCAGCACCTCAGTTCACTCAAGAACATACCGCACGAAATCGGCAAAGAGATCTTAGAGCTATCTTTAAACACATCCCAAATTGATTTCTCCGACCAACTATCAATTATTGTTGAGGAACATGTTCCCATCTTCAGTTTTACTTTTGGGACGCTTCCGTCCCAAGATATTGAGAACTTAAAAAGCCGAAACATCCATGTCATGGGAACCGCTACAACCGTGGCTGAAGCCCTTGCACTCGAAATGGCAGGTGTAAGCGCCGTCGTGGTTCAAGGTGCGGAAGCCGGAGGACATCGCGGTTCCTTTCTCGAATCGGATGACTCGTCTCTGGTAGGACTTATGGCTTTGGTTCCCCAAGTTGTCGACCAGTTGAAAATCCCTGTCATCGCCTCCGGCGGCATTATGGACGGTCGAGGAATAGCCGCAGCGTTGGCATTGGGAGCCTCGGGCGTGCAAATGGGAACTGCTTTCATTCCCTCCCGAGAATGTGGAGCCCATCCTCAATACAAAGAGGCGGTACTCAAAAGTCACGGACAAAAAAATGTCTTAACGTCAGCTTTTTCCGGGAAGCCAGCTCGAATTATTCAAAATACTTTCGCCGTTTCAATGCAGCAATACCAAGGGTCCCTTCCTCCTTATCCGCTTCAAAACGCCCTGACAACACCCATACGCAACTGGGCAGCCAAACACACTCTTCCCGATTTCATGTCTCTATGGGCTGGGCAGGCTTCTCCTCTAAGCAGGGAGAGCGGAGCAGCGGACTTAATGGTCGCATTAATTGAGGAAACCTCAAAAGCCCTCGAATCTTTCCGCTAAAATTCCGAAGAAGTGAGCTTAGCCGTTGCTTTTCACTATTCGAAGAGAGTAAAAACTCCTTTCTATAGAAAGGAGTTTAAGGATCGTGGGTCTATTGCCGAGCGACGGTAAAGTGAGGAACAGAAATGCCGGCCAAAAATCCCTAGCCCATAGCGGCAAATCACTCATCACGACCATTCGTCCGCTTTATTCTTCGAGCATCCAACCCCCTGTCTTCTCACGTCCTTGATGGATAAAGCCTAAAGCACCCTACCCAACCGATTTCTAGGGGTATCGTAATTGGCTGACGTCCTCTCATAGAAAATTTATCCGTCACAATTAGAAAAATTTCCTCACGGATCCACCGTGTTGAGGACCCCTCTTGAATCTCTTCAATCTGACTAACCTACTAACTCACTAAAACCACTACGTTCTTTCGACAATGAGTTGAGAAAAACATCCAAAAGACCCCGATAAGTGACTGGGGTGAAATACCTTTCGTCTAAAACATAACATTCAAATCGTCATTTATCATCACGATTTGTCTAAGATATTGATACCCAATCACACTCGTGACATATTAAATTTGTTCTTTGTTAGTTTTTATGGATGAATCTTTAATGTCTGTTCACTTTATGCGTAGATTTTTGAGGTAAAGCAATCAATTACCGCAATCAAGGAGGTCAAAGGTATGTCAGGTGTCATGGGGTCACGTCAGGAGTATGAAACCGATGTATTGATTATCGGCGGTGGCAGTGCAGGAACGATGGCCGCGATAAAAGCCAAAGAAAGATTTCCGGGCTTGCGGGTAACCATTTTAGAAAAGGCTCATGT
The DNA here is from genome assembly GCA_021821465.1 of Bacillota bacterium. Lineage (GTDB taxonomy): Bacteria > Bacillota > Sulfobacillia > Sulfobacillales > Sulfobacillaceae > Sulfobacillus. Next base: position 4,488 of record JAKACM010000124.1, on the reverse strand, counting down.
TCGCCGAAGCGGAGCGATAGCCATGGGAATGGACGGTTTGAACAACGCCGTCATCCCCGGCAAAGCCACTCCGGAAGAGTATGTCTCGGAAATTACGCAAGCCAACGATGGCATTTTGGATCAAGAACTGGTTTTGCACTTTGCGCGTGAAGGATACGCCATGGTTCAAGAGTTGGACAGTTGGGGTGTGAAGTTCTCCAAAGACGATCAAGGAGACTATGTGGTACACAAGGTTCATATGGAGGGACGATATGTTGTACCTATGCCCGAAGGCTCCGATTTGAAGCGGATTCTCTATAAACAAGTCAAATCTCACAAAGTCAACATCATCAACCGCGTTATGGCCACTGCCATTCTCACCCGAAATAACCGCATTGTTGGCGTGACAGGTCTCAATGTATTAACCGGTGAATTTGTCGTGATCAAGGCCACCGCAGTGGTTCTCACGACAGGTGCCGCCGGCAGATTGGGACTGCCTGCCACGGGTTATCTTTACGGAACATACGAAAATCCGACCAATGCCGGCGATGGCTATGCCATGGCTTATCGTGCCGGAGCCCAACTTACCAGCCTTGAGGCCGTGATGATTGTCCCTTTGCTGAAAGATTACAATGGTCCGGCTTGCGCATACGTCGCCGGACCTTATGGGGGTTATACCGCCACTCCCGACGGGCAGCGCCTGACCTCCAATGACTATTGGAGCGGAGAGTTAATTATGCACATGCACCACGCACAGCAACAAGGTGACTGGCCGGCATTTCTCAAATTGGATCACTTGCCCGAAAAGGATATTGCTTTCATTGAACATGTGCTCCATTCGAATGAACGCCCAAGCCGTGATCGATTTCATCGGCATCGTGGCACCGATTATCGTCATCGCATGTTGGAGATGTCTCTTAGTGAACCCAGTTTGTGCAGTGGTCACAGCGCCTCGGGCATTCTGGTTGACGCGAATGCCCAAACGACCCTTAAAGGCTTATTCGCGGCAGGAGATGTCGCTTCCGTTCCCCATCAATATCTTTTGGGTGCATTTGTCATTGGCAAATTGGCCGGAGAAAGTGCCGCACTTTATGCTCAACACACCTCACCGGCAATGCCGGATCCCTCACAAATTGAAGAGGAATACGAACGTGTATTTCGTCCCTTGCAAGTTTCCGGGGGTTACCACCACGAAGAAGTGGAATACAAAATACGACGAACCTTCAGTCAATATTCCACACCGCCAAAATCCGAAAACATGATGAACCTTGGTCTGGAACGGCTTCATGACATTCGCATGCACGACATTTCTATGCTTTCCGCCAAAGACCCCCATGAACTGGGCAGAACACTTGAAGTCCCTTGTATTTTGGATTGCGCCGAAATGTCCACCATGTCTTCGCTTTATCGGAAAGAAAGTCGTTGGGGATTTCTTCATTACCGCCTCGATTACCCCTCTCGTGACGATGTTAATGGATTATACCGGACTATTGTCCACCGCAGCACCACCGGTGACATAACAGTCGGCCAAATTCCCGTCCCCGATCCCCTTATTTCCGCCAAGCTTCCAGCCGAGAGTGCAAGCAAATAGACAGAAAACAAAAGAGGAGGACTTCTTGTGGACCTAGTTACGAAGAAAAGTTCGGCCAATGTCATTGTAGATCGCGACAAATGCATCGGTTGTGACATTTGCGTCCAAGTCTGTCCCATGGGCATTTTGGCCATGGATGAGGAAAACAAGGCCTACATGAAATATGACGAATGTTGGTATTGCCTTCCCTGCGAGGTAGATTGCCCAGTGGATGCTATACGCGTGGAAATTCCGTATCTGGTGCGGTGACACGATTGACCATAGAAAGGACGATGAGGCTGTGAGCTTTAAACATACTTATCACATTGACTCGGGCAAGCCCATGACTGTCATCAATTTGATCGATTCCGGCGAAGCGCGGGGAAAGAAAAGCTTGATTCTGTCCCTGATTGCCTTGGGCGGTGTTTTTGTGGATGCGTACGATTTTTCCAGCCTAAGTATTGGTACAATTCAATTACAACGGCAAATGCATCTCGCAGGCTGGGAATTAGGTTTGATTTCCTCCGCCATGGCGGTCAGTGCCGTCTTTGGGGCCTTGGTTGGCGGAGATTTTGTTGATCGCATAGGGCGTCTTAAGATGTTTCTTTTGGACCTCTATTTTTTCGTGATATCAGCCATCGGGGCTTCTTTAGCACCAGATTTGGGCATTCTGCTCTTCTTTCGATTAATGATGGGCCTCGGAGCGGGATTGGATTTTCCGGTAGCATTAAGTTTCGTTGCAGAATTTTCGCCGGCCAAAATTCGTGGTCGCTTTGTCAATCTCAGTTATGTCAACTGGTATATTGCCGCCATCATCGGATATCTCTTCACATACGCGGTCTATCAGCTGGGAGCAGGCAGTAATCTCTGGCGGTATGCAGTGGGATTTGGAGCCGTTCCGGCGGTGATTATCCTGGTATTGCGCTATAAGTACATGGAAGAAAGCCCGATGTGGGCAGCCTACCGAGGAAAGTCACAGGATGTGGTGAATATCCTTAAAAAATCTCTCAATGTTGAAAAAGTCGTGGATCTGTCAGAGGACAGCGTGGTCATGTCTTCGGATTCGGAGAGACACTTTCGCCGCATTTTTTCACCACGGTATGCCTTACGCACATTCTTAGCCTCTTCGATTGCCTTTACACAGTCAATCGAATAACTTTGCCGTAATTTTTTATTTGCCCATCATTGCCCAAATGCTTTTCGGCCATCGCCTCCTGTATGCGATATTAGGCGGAATGTTCTTCAGTCTTTTTGGAGTACTGGGATCCGTATTGCAAGCCTGGGTTTGTGACCGGACCGGAATCCGAAAGCTTGCTTTGATAGGCTACATGATTGCTTTTATCTCTCTTCCCGCCATAGGCCTCGCCCATGGCTTCGGGTTATTGCCGGTAGCGGCCGTATTCGTCGCACTCTTCTTATTCGGCCATTCTTTGGGCCCCGGTCCCCAGGGCATGGCCATGGCGGCGTTGTCTTTTCCCACGATGCTGCGAGGATCGGCAATCGGCTGGACTCAGGGAATGCTGCGGGTGGGCAGTATTGTGGGATCTTTTGCCTTTCCTTTGTTGATGAGCCGGGTGGGTTTTAACACCACATTTGAATTTGTAGCGCTGGCTCCACTCGCCGGTGGCTTGGTTACCCTTCTCATTCGTTGGGAACCCATCGGTAAATCCGTCGAAGAAGAATGGTTTCAAAGTCACGACATGGAACTGGAACCTTTAACGGACAGTAAGATGTCAACGACTCCGCCCTGAAAGACGGGCCTTTTCTACTGGACTTAAGGCGAATTAACTCCTGTTTTCATGAACGTGACGAATCTCATGAAGACAGGAATTCCCATTCTCTGTGTTGATATGTCATACCGTCAAGTTTTCCAAAATTCAATTAAGGTGTAAGACCGGCCAGCAAATTTTTGGGGGGATGGGAAATGAACGGTAATCAATCGAAAGATTCACAAGAACTCCTGACTATTCCGGAAGTATTAGCCCGCTTGCATATCAGCCGGTCAACTTTTGACCGATGGCGCCATCAGCGGCAATTGCCCTATTACAAAATCGGGCGGGAGATATTTGTTGACCGTAACGACCTGCGCGAATGGATTGTGCAACAACGAAATCAGACCCAACCCATGTCCACCGTGGTTATCGGCATTCAAACTCACACGGCCCAAACTTGGTCCGGACTCATCATAAAGGAACTGCGGCTCTTGGAAACAGAACTTTCTGCCATTCGCAAGGATTCCCTGACTATCGTCTGGGAAAATGCAGACAGTGGCCTGGATTTATCAGATGCGCCGTAAAACTCTGCCGTTTAGGGCGGAGATATCAGGCGCTGACCCCGCAGGGGTCAATCCGGGGTGTCCTGTTGTTCGATGTATTCCCGAATGATGGAGAGGGGTGCTCCACCAGCCGATCCGGCAAAATAACTCGGCGACCAGAGGTTGCCGCCCCACAGCGCCCGCTCAATGCTCGGATAGTGCTTCTTGCGGATCATCCGGGATGAGACGCCCTTGAGGCTATTCACCAGTCGAGAAATCGCGACCTTAGGCGGGTAAGTAATGAGCAAATGCACATGGTCCCGCTCCCCGTCGAATTCTTCTAGCGTGGCTTCAAAGTCCTGGCACACGTCGGAAAAGATGGTCCGCAGGTCCTCCCCGATCTCTTTCGTGAAGACCAACCGCCGATATTTTGACACAAAGACTAAATGCACGTGCAAGGCGAAAACACAATGTCTGCCTGTTCTGTAATCGCTTGAATTTGCCATAGACCAAGTGTATAATAGAAACAACGGTGCGTCAAGAAAGGGGGGGCTCGCATGCAGGTCCTCGGCAAAGTTAGATTTCGACAATTATGACAATATCATGATGAAAATCGGTGCGAGGCCAACCCAGAATGGTTGGCACTGTAAGCGATGATGTTTCCGACATGTAGACAGGTCAAACC
>JAKACM010000024.1 GCA_021821465.1 Bacillota bacterium | reverse complement strand
CCAGAGGACTCACCCGGATCCACAACCGACAATGCGAAAGATCTTGTTACACAATCTACAGGCCAGGGAGGGAACAGTCTCACACTTTAGGGGCTAAAAAACTGTCTTGACAACGGGGTCCACTTTATTCCTATTCCGGCGTATCAGTGGTTCACAACATTTCTACTACAGCCTCTTTGAGCGGCGTCAGGTCTTGGGCCCCGACTTTTTTCGGACAATCTCCAAGTCGACGCCCATATAGTGATGCGCCAGACGGTCTCTCATGCGAGCAATTGAAGACCGGGGAATGTGCGGAAACTCGCCCGACAGACCCACAGGGAGTTCTTTCACCGACGCTCCGACGAGTTAGAGATTATGAAAATGCCGTCCTGTAGCAACGTCGATTCGACGAAGGCTCCGGACCCTGTGGAGGCGTACGATTCGATTCGCCCGATACTCTCTAGAATCTGCTCAAGATAAGCTCGTGTTCTGATGATCATAACGGAATGCACTCCCGCTGAATTTCTTGGTAGATAGCCTGGGGTAATCCGCGTTCGGACACCACATCCACCGGGCAACCGAGCAGGGATTGCACCGAAGCCTCAAAACCGAGAAGATCCAGAAGACTATGGCCCGGACGCACTTGCACAACGAAATCCACATCACTGCTCTTCGACGCGGTGCCTGGTGCTTGCGAACCAAATACCCGGACATGTGTAATCCCGAACCGGTTGGCCAAGTCCAGTATCTCTGTGCGACGATCAGCAATCTCTGGCGAAAGCACCGACGGTTCACCTCCTATCGCTATTAGTATACACATGAAGAGCCGACCCGGGACGTTCAACGGCCGTGCTACACCGTTTAATGCGCTTACGCTCCATAAATGCCTCACGAACCTGGATGACCATCCGAGTCCAAATTGGGGAATGTGCCGGTCTGCTATTTATTCCCAAGAGAAGACACTGTAATCACCGCAGTACTGTACCAAAGACTGAACGATTGGGAAACCCGTTTGCCTTTTAACCCTTTCGGCACCTCAAAATACAGGGAACTCTTTTTCATCAAACAGAAGCACGTATCTAAAGGATGCCTCCGGACTTCCATGCCAACACTTTCATCGAACAAAAAGAGACCTCTGTCACACAGGCGTACCATGGCGACTAGTATCCCTTGCATAATGAAGATGGTGTGTGTGAGATAATTGATACGATTATATGAATTGAGGTGATCGTGATGATTCACAAGGTCTCTGTCATGGATGTACGTAAGCGATTTGGGGATCTGCTGAATGACGTGCACTATCGGCATAGCACGGTACTCATTACGAAGGCCGGAAAACCGATGGGGGCGCTCATTGACATCGACCTGTTTGAAAAAATACGCTTGATGACGACAGAATTTCATCGAATGACAGAGGAACTTGCCCAAGCTTATGCGGATGTCGATACCGAGATTGCCGAATCCGAAATTCAGGAAGCGCTTGAGGAATCCAGAGAGCAATGAGGGTGATCCTGGATACGAACGTCTTCATTTCGGGGATCCTTCTGCCAAAGGCGGACGCATCGTCCAGGCATGGCGTCAGGCACAATATACCCTTATCATGTCGGAGCCCCTGTTAACCGAGATGGAGCGGGTCTTAAATTACCCAAAGATCGAGCGGCGATTGCATTGGACTCCAATACAGATAATGCGATACATTTCTCTCCTGAGGTTTTATTCAGAAGTGGTTCCCATTGAACAGACATTACCGATAATTCCCCTTAACTTATTGCGTGACGCAAAGGACATACCGATCATAGCGACCTTAATTGCAGGCCGAGCGAAGTGGCTGGTTTCTTTGGATGACCACTTGCAGGCTGTGCGGGATCAGTACCCCGTGTGCACCCCGGGGGAATTTTTGTCGATGCTCGGCCCAGAATCAAACAGATGACAATGGTATTAGCGACGAATGAAAGAAAGGCATTTGCCTAGTGGTAGCAACGGCCCGATATTGGTCGGGCAGTGACTTCCGGGAAGAAGGCCAGGGCGCGTACTCCTGCGGGCCTATTTGGACCGGGTCATTGTCGATGCCAAATCCGGTCCTGGTGCCCGCCGTCTAAACGATAACTGGGTCCAAACTGCGAGAGCAATTCGGTGAAACAATGTTGGCAGCGGAGGAACACTTGGAACAACCGGATGCCAGGGGCATCAATGCAACCAGGACGGCAGTCTAGGGAGAGAGGTCGGTAAGGGGACTGTCAGGGCAGGGGTGTGTTCTCATGCCGTATTACGAACTGTGGCGATGTGAAGAGATAGCGGGCCGCTGTTTAGCGCTAAACTGCCGTTCCCACCACACCACAAAAGGCGAGAGGGTGGGAGCCCAATACCAGGTTGACCGGTACCGGAGGATTCACCTTTTGCGGCACGCTGACCGGAAAATTTTCGGGGCATTGACTCCAGCGAGTGGTTTTATCCGGGATGGTCGGCGAATGTTGCCAATCCAGATCCCCGGTTTAGCGGGGCGGGTAATATAGTGGAAAATAATCCATTGTTCCAACATTCCGGTGTTCCACTGCCGATGCCGTTTCCAAAGTACCAAGACTATTACCGAAAAAATGAGCCCAATAATCGGCAGTAAACCAATGGTAAAGACAAATTCAGCCGCCTGAATGACCGTTCCACCCATCACGTGATCAAAGGCTTGTTCCTTCCCGAGTATTACCACTAACAAGAGTGCTAAGCCGCTCCCGACGAATAGCACGCAGAAGGGGGCCGATCGTCAATCTGTCCCAGAGATCGTGTCCCTTGAGAAACGAACGAGTGGAAATTATTCCCTACAGAAAGTGATAACGGCGTAAGTAGAACACGTGTAAATTTAAATGCAATGGGCAGACCAGAGACGAGTACTCATGCGGTAATGTTCTAATTTTTTGCTTATTCGGTAGCCACAGTTTTGATGCGGATATCCATTGGACGTCACAAGAAGTTCATTCAGTATGCCTTTTAGAATTACGGGAATAGTTGGCTTGCGTTAGTGTACGAGAAGCAAGGGCACCTCCACGTTTGTGACGCCAATGATATTGCGCAAGGGAGTCGCACCCCACAGATTTTGCGTCCATTCATACTATATGAATCTCACTTAATTTTTCTTGGTATCGCCCGGTAGTCGACAACGGCGTGAGCGGATTGCGATGGGGGTTTCCCCCACAAAACGAAGAAAACGCTGGATGGCAGTTTTGATGGCGGCAAGGTCGTGGAAATACATATTGAGAATGACTTTTTCACGCAGTCATTTCCACAGCCGTGGCCGGATAGCCTTCCCAAACCAGCCGGACCGCCATATCCGCAAGCGCACACGAGACAAATGGATCCGTTTTTCCCTTTGGCGTAAGGTCTTCAACGTGTAACCGTGGGTGTTCGTGATCTTGACCATGAGGTTCATCCCCCTATGCAGATCTACTCGCCGTCGCCTCCAGGATCTCCTTTACGACCCCCAAAAATGAAAAGGTTTCCGGAAATTTATATAGATATAGGTCAAGATGCGCGCGACCCGGTGTCACCTATGGACCACCCGCTAATTCTGAGTATACCGTCTACCGAAGTGGCGGGCTTACCAAGCGTTTGTGCCCAATACGTTATCCAGCCGATATATGCAACCGCATTCAGAGGGGTTTTTCGATAATCCGCCAAACTGCGTTCTGCACGAATGACTTTTTTTGATGGGTTGGTCGGCACCGGGATCAGTATCGGGCACGCGGGATAGAGACTATGACCAACCAGGCGTGACGGCTTACGACTTTCGACCGACAAGGCCATTCATTCGGATCCATGTACAGAATAACGTTTCGTAAGATATGTTACCATAAAGACGTTGTCCGAGGGATTTTATGATCGCGAAAGTCTTATACAGCAATGACCACCAGGTGGGGAATGGGCAAACCAATTCCTTCAACTCCGGTTTGAGCAATCTTACTGGCATTGATCCCAATTAATTGGCCTTGGGTATTCACCAGTGCTCCTCCGCTATTTCCGGGATTTATTGCAGCATCGGTTTGAATCATGTGATATTCCCATCCGTCTCGGAACATCACCCGGTCTTTCGCCGAAATGACGCCCGTGGTTACCGTGTGTGAAAGACCTAAAGCATTCCCAATGGCCACGACCAGTTCACCGGGCTCCACCCGTGCCGATGACGCAAATGTAATGGGATGCAAATCTTTGGCGTGGACCTTGAGTACAGCCAAGTCACTGGCCGGATCTTCTCCCACCAAACGCGCCTTATATCGGTTGCCGTTGGACAAGACAACATAGAGAGTACTGGCATTTGCGACAACATGGTAATTGGTAACCACATCACCTTGATGGTTAAGGACAACTCCCGACCCGATTCCTTTAGTCTGTAATGTTTTGCCTTTTCGTTGCTTATTAAGAACAATAACAACCGAAGGATCAACCTTTTTAGCAATTTTCACGACAGGCCAGTTCAACGCATACGAAGTGCGTTTCAAAACATGGTAAGCAATGAAAGCCCCCACCAAAACCCCAATAAATCCAAACAGAAAGGATATCTTCCATCCCCTGGCCCAGTTCGACGTCACATCTATTCCTCCCGTCACGACAACGTATGACTTGGCAGGACAGGTTAGTACCAATGGGCATCGCTATACAATGCTGTGCCTCAAATCGATTCTTTGGATCAACGAGGATCCGGCTACCAAGAAAAATGCCGCGGCAGAATCGAGACGCGTAGAATGCAAAGACGATGAGGTGCTAAGTAGCTCGTTTGGAGATCAACATTCTGATAAGGTGCTTTCGCTCAACAATGCCTGTCCTATGGCCTGTGTCTAGTTCAAAGGCCAAAAGACGTGTCCATAACCTCACCACAACTCTTCCTGACGCGTGTGTGAAGAAGTGCTGCGTGTCCTAACATTGATGATCCTCTGATTTGTATCCGATGACGGCTGGCGGGCGAATACGCTATGGTTTCAATTCCTCATAGGTAGGCTATAAACTATCGCAGGGGCATTGGTAGTGTATTTATGGAAGAAAGTTTCAATTCCTCATAGGTAGGCTATAAACTGCCTACTGAAACCGTACCGGATATGGGTACTGTGGTTTCAATTCCTCATAGGTAGGCTATAAACCGGCTCGTTGGACTTCTTTGAGACTGTTTTCCGGGTTTCAATTCCTCATAGGTAGGCTATAAACTGACCTTTTCGTTAGCGTTTCAGCACGTGATTGGCGCGTTTCAATTCCTCATAGGTAGGCTATAAACTCATCGGGATCCGTCAGATCGGTCCAGCACCCTTGGTTTCAATTCCTCATAGGTAGGCTATAAACAAATGCTTCGGTACGGTATCTGGGACGTTCTGTCCCGTTTCAATTCCTCATAGGTAGGCTATAAACACCACAGGCTTATCTTCGAAACTGTCCATCCATTCCTGTTTCAATTCCTCATAGGTAGGCTATAAACGGGAATGTTGAGAGCCGACCAGACTGCCGTTCCGCGTTTCAATTCCTCATAGGTAGGCTATAAACCCGATTGCCTAAGCGATATTTCGTGGCGATGCCGCGTTTCAATTCCTCATAGGTAGGCTATAAACTCCCGAATCAGCGACCTACTGGGCGCAAACGATCAATGTTTCAATTCCTCATAGGTAGGCTATAAACTTGATTGTGTCGAATACGGAAGTGCGAATCATTGTGGTTTCAATTCCTCATAGGTAGGCTATAAACTCCTGTGGCGATGCAATGGTGTCGTGTACCGGAAAGTTTCAATTCCTCATAGGTAGGCTATAAACAACCTTGTCAAGGCAGGTGGTTAAAAATGGGGAGTGGTTTCAATTCCTCATAGGTAGGCTATAAACACGTCGGGCCTTCGAGGTGATATTCGAGAATTTGTGGTGTTTCAATTCCTCATAGGTAGGCTATAAACCATTGAGAGCAGCTTTAACAAAAGGAAAGTTATTAAGTTTCAATTCCTCATAGGTAGGCTATAAACTTTGGGTGCCGGAGTACAATCCTCCACATTGTTGTGTTTCAATTCCTCATAGGTAGGCTATAAACTCGGAGGCTAAGGTGGTATACTCGGCGGGGGGAAGGCGTTTCAATTCCTCATAGGTAGGCTATAAACGAGATACATCACCGCCTGCCCATGTTCGGTGGCGGGTTTCAATTCCTCATAGGTAGGCTATAAACGAATTGGTCCGAATGGGATTGGATCAATCATAGCAATGTTTCAATTCCTCATAGGTAGGCTATAAACAGATGCTTATTTACACAGACTTTGTTCCCCTGCATGTGTTTCAATTCCTCATAGGTAGGCTATAAACGTTAAAAGAGGATTAGTCCTCCAACCTTGAATATGTGTTTCAATTCCTCATAGGTAGGCTATAAACGTGAGGACGTTTTCTTCGTCAGGCTCATATACTCTCGTTTCAATTCCTCATAGGTAGGCTATAAACAGTTGTCACAGGCTCAATCACGTGCCTTGCTTGCGGTGTTTCAATTCCTCATAGGTAGGCTATAAACTACCCATTGAATAGATTCCTTGGTTATGGAGTTCATGTTTCAATTCCTCATAGGTAGGCTATAAACATAGAGCAGTTTATCCAGTTGGTCCTCATTAAGTGGTTTCAATTCCTCATAGGTAGGCTATAAACTGAGAAATCCTTCCTCACAGTGCTCAAAAAGATAGAGAGTTTCAATTCCTCATAGGTAGGCTATAAACTGCGGGCGGCCTGATGGCGATCTGGCTGATCGTCTCGTTTCAATTCCTCATAGGTAGGCTATAAACGCTACTCCGGATCCGGATCGGATGGGACCGGCACGGGTTTCAATTCCTCATAGGTAGGCTATAAACGGGCACATTGAAACCTCCATAATATGCTTTTTGGAGTTTCAATTCCTCATAGGTAGGCTATAAACTGGACCCCGTGGCGTCCGTCATGCCCATTGGTGAAGGTGTTTCAATTCCTCATAGGTAGGCTATAAACACGGCAGTTTCAGGTGACCTTCGGCATGCCCTTCCAGTTTCAATTCCTCATAGGTAGGCTATAAACTTTTGCGGGTCGGCACTGACCCGGCGATTCAGACGAGTTTCAATTCCTCATAGGTAGGCTATAAACCTCCAGTCACGGCGTCAGTTGGAACGGGAATGTGGTTTCAATTCCTCATAGGTAGGCTATAAACTTTACCATTCTCAATGATATCTTGCGCGAAGCGGCGTTGTTTCAATTCCTCATAGGTAGGCTATAAACTGCCGGAGGTCCTGGCTTAGCCAGGCACTATCACAGTTTCAATTCCTCATAGGTAGGCTATAAACATGGATCGTTATCCATTGGCCCCTCCAGTCACGGCGTGTTTCAATTCCTCATAGGTAGGCTATAAACGCTGATTTTGGACAATAAATCCGTGCAACACTACGTGTTTCAATTCCTCATAGGTAGGCTATAAACCGACGGGCCGAGGCAGTTACAATTCGCCGCAAAAAAAGTTTCAATTCCTCATAGGTAGGCTATAAACCTTGCCAGTTATCGCTTCTATATTCGGCGCTATTTGGTTTCAATTCCTCATAGGTAGGCTATAAACAATGGGACCGGGCCGAATTTCTGCGACACGAAGCCGTTTCAATTCCTCATAGGTAGGCTATAAACCCGCTAGCCCCTTGAATCCCAGCGGTGCCAAAGTGGTTTCAATTCCTCATAGGTAGGCTATAAACTGATCATGTCCATCTGTTCTTGAACTGTCTTCCGAGTTTCAATTCCTCATAGGTAGGCTATAAACAACAAACACGGCATTCCTCCCGCTGCTTGCCTACGGCGTTTCAATTCCTCATAGGTAGGCTATAAACCCGAAAATTCCACGAGTTTCGCGAGGCCGTGAAAAAAGGTTTCAATTCCTCATAGGTAGGCTATAAACTGAAAACGAGTAAATCCCACACCCAGGTTTTTTTAGTTTCAATTCCTCATAGGTAGGCTATAAACTCAGTCGCTGTCGCGATGGGATATCAGAGTCGGGGTTTCAATTCCTCATAGGTAGGCTATAAACGTGGCCGCGATTTTGCAATTGCGGGTCCAGCAGTTGGTTTCAATTCCTCATAGGTAGGCTATAAACGAACCAGGACGAGGCCGCTCCCGGCCCCGCCTGGCGTAGTTTCAATTCCTCATAGGTAGGCTATAAACGTGGCCTTGTTCAACCATTGGCCGGGCACATACGTGTTTCAATTCCTCATAGGTAGGCTATAAACTCCAACCGCGAAATGGAAATGGGCGACTTCCTGGAGTTTCAATTCCTCATAGGTAGGCTATAAACACCTCGAAGCGTTCGCGATACCACTCGTTCGGAAATAGTTTCAATTCCTCATAGGTAGGCTATAAACTACCGCAGTGGGTGGAGACGTTGCAGAGCGCGGCGGTTTCAATTCCTCATAGGTAGGCTATAAACGGAAAAACGGGCGCGGCAGTTGCTGCAGCGAGGCCGGGGTTTCAATTCCTCATAGGTAGGCTATAAACACGCAGCCGGTGACCGTGGCGAAAGGGCGGCGCGGGGTGGTTTCAATTCCTCATAGGTAGGCTATAAACTTGAGCCAAGCGGTCCAATGGGAGATGATCCCCACTGTTTCAATTCCTCATAGGTAGGCTATAAACCGCTATATCTTGGATGCGGCGTCCACCGAACTAGTCTAGTTTCAATTCCTCATAGGTAGGCTATAAACCTCGATGAATCGAGCATTTTAAAAGGGTTTGATGGGTTTCAATTCCTCATAGGTAGGCTATAAACCTCTGTATCTCGGGGATAGCGTCGAGACGATGCACGTTTCAATTCCTCATAGGTAGGCTATAAACACTGGCGGCTTACGCTTGGGCGAAGTCTTAGGCTTAGTTTCAATTCCTCATAGGTAGGCTATAAACACGGGCACCGTCGAACGGGGAGCGTGCGATCAAGGAAGTTTCAATTCCTCATAGGTAGGCTATAAACGTGGTTGTGCCAGTCCGATCAAAGTTCGCTGAGTCATGTTTCAATTCCTCATAGGTAGGCTATAAACCCAAGCCGTCCGGAATAAGGAACGGGGTTTGTTATTGTTTCAATTCCTCATAGGTAGGCTATAAACGCCGCATTCGTCACAGCGATATCCACATATTCACGAGTTTCAATTCCTCATAGGTAGGCTATAAACGTGTATGGGGTCACCGGCAATTGGCGGATACGCATGTTTCAATTCCTCATAGGTAGGCTATAAACGCAAGATGTTGATCGTTTAACTCGGATTATACTGGGTTTCAATTCCTCATAGGTAGGCTATAAACTGCTGGGGATCTTGGGGCACCGGGTGGAGGATCAGGTTTCAATTCCTCATAGGTAGGCTATAAACGAAGCTACGGTCACGCCCCGTGACTGGGGCCGTATTAAGGTTTCAATTCCTCATAGGTAGGCTATAAACTTGGCAACGGTATTGTTCGTCGGCCTGTGTGCATGTTTCAATTCCTCATAGGTAGGCTATAAACTCTTTTCGCCGGGATTGGGGGCTTTGATTGGGCCTTTGAGGTTTCAATTCCTCATAGGTAGGCTATAAACTGGACTGACTGCTGATCCCCATCCGTATCCTCCTGATGTTTCAATTCCTCATAGGTAGGCTATAAACCTGGGCCGCCATAAAGTGCTAATTTCAAGAATTTCTGTTTCAATTCCTCATAGGTAGGCTATAAACAGTCCAACCGCGAAATGGAAATGGGCGACTTTCTCGAGTTTCAATTCCTCATAGGTAGGCTATAAACCGACGGATTCTTATTGTGATCGTGCGGGAGAAGAGGCGTTTCAATTCCTCATAGGTAGGCTATAAACACCGCCGGGATTGGGGGCTTTGATTGGGCCTTTGAGGTTTCAATTCCTCATAGGTAGGCTATAAACTGACACTCCGGGCACAAAGCTGTCATCGGGATGCCGGTTTCAATTCCTCATAGGTAGGCTATAAACACCGGAGTCGGTCGCATTGGCGGCTGGCCCCGTGGGCGGTTTCAATTCCTCATAGGTAGGCTATAAACCGCAACGCTTTCCGGACTTTCCGGTGGTGCAGCTGAGGTTTCAATTCCTCATAGGTAGGCTATAAACTTTGAGTGCCTTCTGAATCTTCTTTTTGCAGGGCTCAGTTTCAATTCCTCATAGGTAGGCTATAAACTTAACATTCCTGTTAACCAAATGATTAATATTGGCAGTTTCAATTCCTCATAGGTAGGCTATAAACGGCCAATTCCTGATCTTTGGCCGTGAGGGTTTTTTGGTTTCAATTCCTCATAGGTAGGCTATAAACATTTTTTTCGCGGGCGCGTGGCGTCCTTCCGTGTCTGTTTCAATTCCTCATAGGTAGGCTATAAACCTGCTCTTGTTTTATTTGCGTTCCTATGGTACATGTTTCAATTCCTCATAGGTAGGCTATAAACCGCGAATCAACCGGATCTCGCTACCTCGCATGGCAGTTTCAATTCCTCATAGGTAGGCTATAAACCTGACACTTCGGGCACAAAGCTGTCATCGGGATGCCGGTTTCAATTCCTCATAGGTAGGCTATAAACTCGTACCATATTGCACATACGCCATACAGGTATGGTTTCAATTCCTCATAGGTAGGCTATAAACCCCATTTTGCGGCCCTATAGTTGGCTTGTCAATCGAGGATTCAATGGAAAATGTTGGGGCATTTGTAGAACAAAACCTGTAAACTGTTACTATGTAAGGATTTCAGGTCTTTCATGATTGTCGTCGATCCCCGGGGGTTTTTGCGCTACTGACGATCGACGACACAAATACTGGTTTTAAAGTATAAATCCTTCCTCGACTTTCGCTCGGCCTAAAGTAATTCGAGAATTATATCGCTGGTTTGCCAAGACATAAATAACGATGTAATCTTCTTTAGCATTAATAATATCCCCTAGTTCTCGCTGTAATTTTTTGAGTTTCCCTTCCGTCAATTCCCCTTCAAACACCGAATTCTGAATCCAATTTAAATATTTTCGGCACGTCTTCAGAATCTTAGGATCTCGCTTCACTCCGGCATCATAGACCAAAATAACAAACATTTATAAGGCTCCTTTACCATTGGGCCAAAAAAGGTTCATACCGTTCATCACCCAAAAAGTGCTTTTCTAGTTTGTATACCTCCATACGAATTAAACGTCGGTAGGAAACCATGCGCCGAATTTTCCGTTGTCGAATCACTTGCCGCAGGCGTTCATCAAACCCTTCAACAAATGTTTTCCGTGCTTTTTCGGACAAGACGATACCACCCTCGAGACGGGCAAAATCCTTGAGCGTTATCATTCTTTTGGAAATGAGTGTAAAAATTAAACGGTCAATGATAATCGGCTTGAAAATCTCCGCGATATCGAGATGCAAAGAAAACCGTCGATCGTTGGTTGTATGGAGATACCCTATGCGGGGATCCACATGAGTTTTATAGATTTCAGCCAGTACAATACTGTACATTAACGAATTACCAAAGCTAATGAGAGCATTGAGTTGATTCGTTGGTGGTCTCCGACTTCGTTTCTGAAAAGTGAACCCTGAACCAGCCAGGATCACATCAAAAATTTGATAATAGTGTTCCCGTATATTCCCTTCCAAAGCCATTAATTCGGCTACTTTCTTCGTTGGTTCAATTAGGGCTGACAACTGTTCAATTTGTTCCAGAGACTCATTCACGTCTCTTCCCCGATTTGCATAATACCGAACGACTTTTATAATATTTTGTGCTGCACCCCAGACGAATGACTGGGCCAGTTCGAGCCGCCTTTGGGGGTCGAGATAGAATTCGGACTGTTTTAAGATCATAAATCCGGAATTGTAGTGTTCGCGCGGATAGAAGGTTCCCATGTAATACCCATAGTGATTAAAATAGTGCATGGTAATTTCTTTCTCGGACAAGAATTCGAGAAAGCGTTTGTTAAAATCCACTTCCCCATGTACAATAATCTCCCGAACCGATTCGATAGGCAAATAGCGATTGCCCTTTTCACCCTCAAAGAGTATCGTATTTCCTTTTCGCCGGAAGGCTCCATTGGAAAAAACATTGACCATGCGCTCCATATACGTCGCCTCACATCCTGATTTTGTTAGCTCCAACAGAACTCCACATATCCACAATGGGAACACCACGAGATTCTTTTAGCCGGTGGAGGCTTCGGTTCAACCGTAATGTTCATAATATCTTCTTTAATAATTCGCAAACGTTCACGCCAGGAATCATCTAAAATCACCATTTCTTTATGCCGTTCCTCGGGAAATCGCAGTTCTCCCTGAGCTGTAATCCCTCGTTCTTCAAGTTCCATCAAGTAGTGCGCCAACTGCGTCCTGGCACTTTCAAGGGCACGGCTGCTCTTTTTGATCTCCACAACAATGACTTGATCCTCGCGTACAATGACCCGGTCCATTTTTGAGCTACCCAACCCCACTTCGTTGCCTTCGCGGGCATAAGCCCGTTCGTGAAGAAATCGGCCATATTCAATGTTGGGATCATCTTCATCCGGATTTAATGCATGGGCCATAAGCCAGAGCTCCCGCTGGCATATCATGTAATACCAAATCAAGGTGCCGCCAATATGAGGTATGGGAGTGAGCACAACCGTATTTTCCTCACTCATAAAATCACTCCCTCATCTTGTGCATGGCGGATGTACCAGTGACCAAGACCCAGATTTGGGGAATAGGTCTCTACATCCACAAGACGCTGTACGCTTAATTCGGGATTCTTTTCGGTCAATCCCAATCCCTGTTTTAAAGGGATATTAATCATAAATCGGCCCAGCAAGTTCAAAAATTGCTTACGGCGCAAAAAATCGAGGCGGCGAAAAAATCCCGGGGTGATAAACCGTTGATAGATTTCTTCGATTGATACACCAAAACTTTGCATCAGGGCTCGAGTAGCATCATCAATCCACAAATACGGTTGATTTTTTGTTCCTCCAAGGGGAATAAAGACCGGTAAACGCGGAATAAACGTATCCTGACCAAAGGGTTCGAGTCCCGCAATGGCACTCCATTCACCACCCGCTGCCTGAATAATTCGTTGAAAACCAGCCGTGTAATGGTTGCGTTCAAATACCCGGTCAAAGTAACGATTTAATAATGAGGGAATGTCGGGTTCCGCAATCACCTTGTCAGACGTCAAAAGAACATCCGTTTCTTCTCGCATTATGGCATCCCGGTAGACAAAATGTCGAGAAGACGAGCCATCCTCCCGAATGAAGTCAAACACCGTAACCTGAGCCCGGGAATTCTCACCATGCCGATTTGCCCTCCCCGCTGCTTGAATAATGGACGGCAAAATTGCGCGAGCGCGCAAGATGGTACGGAAACTGATGTCGATTCCCGCCTCTAATGTTTGCGTGGCGATTACCAATGTGGGCTGTCCATGGTCCATCGCATTTTTGATCAGGAAAAGTTGGTATGCCTTATGGAGCGGCTGCATAGCGCCATGCAACGCAAAAAGTTGTACATCCGGATCCTTTTGCTTTTCAAGTGTCTCGGTGATTTGGGCAACGTCCGCAATCGTGTTAAGAATCACAGCACATGATCCGTGCTCTCTGAGTTGTTCTTGGGCCCATTGCGCCGTGTCGTTAAAACTTTTCGGTTCCGGATCGACCGAAATGGTAAATCGACCGGCGCTGGCTGGTAAAGGTTCTGATCTCACGACTGTCAATATCGATTCAACACCCGGCGCAAAACGGTACGGAGGAATGGTCGCCGACATAATCAAAATCTGTACCTGCATTTCTGTCGTCAACGGTCGAAGCATTGTCAGAAACATATTCCACACCGAAGAATCCATAATTTGCGGTTCATCAATAATGACGTAAGCCTGGTGTAACGCCCGAAGCCGCATGCTTTCTTGGGCTTTGCGCGGAAAGACCGCGCCAAAAAGCTGGTTAAAGGTCGTGACAACCACTGGCGATTGCCAGGATTCCATTAGCAATAAGGGTCCTTCCGGACTTTCCATCTGTTCCAATGGGGGAAGAGACAAATGATGCTGTTCCAGAACTTCAAGATCTGTGGCCCGGCGAATGCTGTCCGCAGTTTGGCTCACAATGGATAAGTATGGGGCCACATAGATTAACTTCCCAGGGGCATGCGAGATAAAATGCTGCAAAGCCGCTTTGATAGCCACAAACGTTTTTCCAGATCCCGTAGGCATTTGTAATATGGTTATGGGAGTGGCTGCCTCGTGCAACCAGCCTTCCACATCGTGCTGCACCTGCTGGCGAAATTGGGCCATCTTACCGCCCCCAAGTGCGTTAACCCGTTCTTTTTCTGCTTCGATGTAGTCGTACAGTTGGGCTAACGCCCTTTCGGCCATATTTGCATTAATGCCTGGGTCGGGTTGAATATTAGCCGCATCAAAGCGGTCAGCGGCAATCAATGCACTTGTTGGCCCTCTTAGGGCCCAAGGCAAAGCCAAGGACAAATCATCCAGTCCATTGAGGGCCTTGAGCGAATATTTGCGCCATATGCGGGGTAATTTTCGCAACTCTTGTTCTAATTGTGCAGCACCGGTGGGAAAGTTCGAAAATCGGGGACAAGCCTGCGCAATAAAGTGCTGAAAACCCTCCAAATCCATTTCACGCAAGGACCCTTCTTCCCATCCTCCAAACCACGGCGGATCGTCAGTCAGATCATTAAGCACACCATGATGACAAGCAATATCCCGGCACAAGAATAAGGCATAGCGCATGTCTTCACGGGATAAGGGCTGTTGTTGCACAAGATAGAAAAACAGAGCCGAACCCAAAAACGCATGGTGAACGCCGGGACCGAGTTTCCGGATATATTGCTGCCATCTGTCTCGGGCTTTGCCCATATCATGAAGCAGACCAGCAAGTTTTAACAAATCCCGGCGAATTCCCGTTTCATGGGCACTTGCTTGTTCACCAACCGTCCGAAGGTGTTCCGAGAGCGCAAATTGCTGAGAGTCACTTCCCGGACGGGCTATACATTGGTCAAATTGCCACGAAGCCATAACCATCTCACTTTCTAATTTTGTTACCATAACGCTACATAAGAGAGACTCTCATCCTTTTTGGCGAAATACACGGGACCGGGCTCTTTGACGTCTTGCACTTCAATGCGAAACGGCTGGTTGAACGCTTCATAAATAAAGTTGATGGATCCTTGAAAACGGCGCTGAGGTAACGCCCAGTATAACATGCCCCCAGCACGAGCGAAACGACGCGGGCCTTCCGGCACGAAATTCTTGATACAATGAGCGGGCACGACACCCTTTACCGGTACCGATTCAAAAAAATCTGTTGGGGAGACAATCTGAGTGTCGGCGAGCTCCACAAATTCAGGCACGCTCAAGGCAAACGCCGAGCCCAAGTAAGTGTGGTAGGTGGCCTGACGCCGCGAAATGCGTTCGGATAACTCGTCTATCATTGTACCTGTATAATAGATTCGGTAAGCTGGGTTCACCACGAATTCCACTGTCGTAGGGCGGTTAAATGTCTTATCAGACCCCAAAAATCCTTTCCCTAGTAAAGACAATTGTTGAACCCGCGTCTGAACCGGACTAAGCAACTCCATTCCGGTCCATCCCTGTTCTGGCCACATATCTAATCCCATCACCGATGCCAGAAGGCCGCGAAGTGCCGTGCGGGGAATAAATGGATACGTCGCATGCGTTGACGTCGTGTCTGGCCGCCTGAAATGAGCCAGACTTGCACGCAGATCAAAAATCAGCAATTTCATGATGTTAACCCATCTTTCTCCGTGATATCCCTTAAAAGCTTAACTCGTCAGCATCTAATGTCCCTATCATTTTTAGGTCGGGATTTTTCCAAACCCGAATACGGGCTATGCGGTCCATGTAACGATTTATTCGGTCATTGAATCCCGTAACATCTAAGGTGATATCTTGAAGCCCCGTAGGCATTTTCGTGCCCGACTCGACCTCCGCCCGCACACTTTCGTCGAGGTATCCCATGCGGAAAAAGGGATCGGTATATTCTATATGCACCAAAAGTTGCGGTTGCTGAAATCCTCTGCCTCGGGCTTGTCGATATAACGTTCCTTTCCATAAGGCTTCTAACATAAGCTCCACATCTTCCCCACGCATACCCGTTTCTTTCGCTATAGTGGCATTAATTATGGCAGGCATGGCAAACATGGCAAAAGGCAGATACCATGTCGTCCAAATCGTCCCTTGGGTGTTCCCTTCTTCACTTCCATCGTCTTTGCTACTAGCATCTTTAGATGGCATCACCACCGTACCCTGAACATAATGGGTCTCAACAGGGTGCAAGGAATGTGCCCACCCAAATTGTACCGGGCCTGTGAGATGAAAGCTTTCTTTGGCCACTGAATACACCGCCCCAAATAAGCGAACATCGTAGGCATGTTCACACAAGGCCCGTTTCTTCTCTTCACTGCTCTTCAAGTCCTTGACATTAATCCCAGAGCGTTGAAAAATCTGCTCAACCAAACTGCCCCGTCCGAGTAACTTGCCATCTGCAGTGCGTTCTTCGTGGACGAAGACAAATTTGCTCTTATCCTCTCCTCCCTCGGGATATTTGGCCAACACAAAATCCCTAACATCTCGCTTCACACTCACATCTGATAATGAAATACGCCCATCATCCTCACCGAACAGGCGACGGGCATCACTGTCAGCCAGAGGATCCCGGTTAGGAATGCCATCTTTGACCGACTTTATAAATAACACCTCACCACTGTGCACCGTTTCCATAGAAATTAACATCCTCCTTAATCGTAAAAAGTCATAAAAGCGAATAATGGATAAAGCATCTGGTGATTCACACGCCGAGAACATCTCTTTGTGATCCATCTCTCAGCGACAGCATCTTCGACGTAAATGAAGATCTTTGGCGCCGTGATCTCCTGTCATAACTTCTCGTGTTCAAAGGTTTCCACTTCCGAAGATAAGGACTCTTTAGCCGGACGTCCCAAATCGTATAAAGCATATCCCGCCCAAAAGGCGGCCATGAATGCATCACGATCTTTGCGCACGGCGTCAATTTGGCGAAGAAATTCGGCCAATGCCGTGGCTATTTGTTGCCGGAATAGTTGAGGCAAGTGAATATTCAATTTCAGTGATATTTCCTCAATTTTCCCTAATGCCCGAAAACCTGCTACGTCCGGAGTCAAGTCCGTGCCAAATGTCATGACCCGTGCAGACAGATACTCTTTTTGCGTCTTCCGATAAAACTGTTGGGAAAACCGCTTGACTAAATGGCCCATGACATATCCCAAGTCCTCCACATTATCCGCAAATTGCATGTTGGCAGGATCGCCATTGGCCATGGCTTGCAATTCTTGCCAAGTTCTCACAAAGTTTCCTCCTTTCACGGCGTCAAAATCTCCCATCTTTTGTAGCGCAGATAAAAACCAGGAAAAAATTAGGTAGAATTTTGCCGCATCTTGTAACACCCAAAAGTTTCCTCCGTGCAACACTGATTTGGCAGCGTTTTGTAGATCTTGAGCGACTCGGTGAATAAACCGGTTACGTCCCGGGGATTCAATATGCATAACCTGGGTGAGGCTTTGCCAGAGATAGCCCGACCCATAGGCGCGAGCCAGCAAGGTGGGGATTCGTAACACGTAGGGAATGCCTAATTCTTGGCGAAAAATATTCAAATCCTGCAGTATCTCATCGTGTAATATCCTCATCGTCGAAGGCAAGACATCGTCGATCATGGCCCATAACTGAACGTCAGCGTTTTCTTGTGTGTAATAAACGAGAGTCAAGCGATATGCATCTTGAGTAAGCTCTTCAGGCAACAATGCATCAAATCCTACGACTTGATCCAGATGACGATCAGCCGCAGACTCTTGTTTTCGTTCCCGCATTTTGCGCATTTGTAAGGCAAACAAGTCGGCAAACTCTTCATCCTCCATCATACTGTCCAAAACAGGTAAAACAAAGGCGGCTCCCCTAACAGGGGGAGGCGCCGCTTTACTTTTGGATTGCACATGTCCTTTAAAGGCTTCCTGCAGAATTTGCGGCGGCAAAGAACTCGACAAATCCGTGAAGAGTTTGCCGCCATACGATAAGGCAGCGTAACAATGCTGACAGAGCGCTATCTCTTCATGTAACGCGTGTTTATCAAGCTCACTCGAAATGGGTGCTGTCCACGTAATGCTATACCACGGCCACGCTTTAGAATATAGGGAGACCACCTCACCAGTATTGTGGCAAAACGAGCAGATGGCATCCGCGGAACGTCCATACTCAGCCCCTTCTTCGAGTTTCGCCCACCAAAGTTTTTCTAGGATCCATTCTAAATCGGCCCGTAACCAGCTTTCTCCGCTGTAACAGGTTCCAATGGATATCATATTGTCATCATCCGCCGGATCTCCACAGGAAAATACCCCTCGATCACCCCGGAGATCACAAAGAAGAACTAAGCCTTTGGATTCTGGGGCTTCGGCAACAGCCTTAGCTAATTTCTCGGCAATAGCGCTAATCATTGGAACATACTGTTTCCCATCAAATGTTTTGTTCACACGGCTTGTAAGGAAGTTTTGGGCTCGATCGAGACTATCAAGTTGGCTATGGTCAAAAAAAGGAAAGGCCGGAACCCCATACCGCCCTTGGGCCACTTTCGGATTTCCTCCGGTAGCGATCAGAATGGGTGCTGCCACAGCAAGTGACAGGTCGGGTATAAACTCCTCTTTCTTCCCTTTTTGGCTTTTTTTGCCCCATTGACGATAGGGGTGGACAAAGACATCATCTCGATGAATTTCCACCACAAAAACTTGCTGATAAAAATCCCGCCCCCGGCCCGTAATATCCGATAATTGTCGTAACAACACTGCCGCATCGATTGCACCATCAATAAACGGGCGTCCTAGCCGGACTAACGATTCCACAAGAATACCGCATCCCTCCTCACCGGCCTAATAATGCCGGACCATCTCAACCACGCCAAATCCTTGAGAGTTACGATCCCCAAAACCCGCATCCCATCCCACTTGTAAAAGCGCTAAGGGGCCTTCGATATCAAAAATCCCACTATATCCCTTAATAATGGTTTTCTTATACTGAACAATGTTGAGTTTTGCTTCGTTTTTGAGTCGCAAGCGAAAAGCAGGCGACGCCTTATCGAGCAAAAGTGGTGAGCCTGTCACAGCAATATACTTGCGGAGCAAGTTCTGCAAGACCTGCTCCTCAAATTCATGTTCCTTGGGATGGTAATAAACAGTATAATTTTTTCCCTCCGGTTTCATCAACGTACTATGCACGGTGATTGGAGATAGGGTGCGGATCCGTAGATGTGAGGACCGAATCTCTTTATCATCAATGGACACAGAGGCTAGCCGACAGCTCTCGGGACCAATGTGGAACTCACTCGCTGTGATCAACGCATTAGTAAATTGTTGAATTAAGAGTTTAAGAGGAGACGTAACGACCAGACGCACTGGATAGGTAAAAGCAATCGTTTCTTTCGCAATTCGAAAACGGCCCTGGATACGAGAAAAAGCGAACAACCGCAACTGTCGGTTGTCCACGGGAAATCCGACATCATGCACGGCTTGAGCAATACTGGGCTGCATAATAGAATAAATGGCTGCTTGTACCCATTCGACATAATGATAAGGAAGCACCAGCGTGTTGTGATTGTTAAATTGGGATTGAAGTTCTAAAGTTACACGCACAGCGCACTATCACCTCCCCTTCCGCCAATTCATGACAAACACTTATACGTTTACTTCTTCTTCGCCATTTACCAAAAATCCTTCTTAAGGACAAGGTTCGCCTAAAGTTTTTGCCAGGCATCTGGCAATTGTCGCGGGACTTTTTTAATATGCTGTTGTCGCCCTTGTGTTTGTAACACAGGCAAGAATGACTGTTCCAGCCATTCTTGCCACTCTCGCCATTGCTCTTCTAAAATCGGACGTTGGCCATGCGCTAGATAGGAGTCATTGCGGATAGTCAAGCAACGACGGAGGCGATTTTCTTCGTCAGCGATCCATTGGGCCAATGGTCCCTCATCGATTTGACGAAGCAAGCGCCACGCCTCAAATAGTCCTAACTTAAGAGACTCTTCACCGTCGACTGGTCGAAATCCACGGGGAAGTTGAGAGGCTATCACCTTGCCGGTAAAAATTTTGTGGGTATATTGCAAATGCCACTGAGCCGTTGCCTCCAATAGTCGGTAAAGGCGGGCAACTGCATCATCGTAACGCGCGCCTTTGGCTCGCCTTAAGGCGTTAAACCACAGATCCCAAATCCGCAGATAGTCCCGCCTTCTGGCTTCCGCTTTATCGAGAATTCCGCTCACTTGTTCAGTATAGGAAGGCACAAAGTCCAAGGCCCCGGCGAATGGTTGTAGCGCCTCAAATGCTTGTTCGTATTGAAATCGATCCCAGAATCCAAAAGCTGCACTGATCTGCTTAGCATGATAGACGTTTATTTCTATGTCCGAAATATTTCGCCCTTCAATCAGTTGCTGCAACCGGCGTCCCGCGGCCTCATAATCATAGTTTTCCCAGTGTTTAAGGGCTAATCGAACCTCCCGCTCTATATACACACTATTAGCCGCCACTTTATAAGTTTGGTGGGTACCGTCCTGGACCTTGATAAAATTCGTGCGCGTGCCGGTGACCATGAACACCTCAACTTCAGGATAATCGATCGCAGCCGCAAACAAGGAGACCGACATCGATTTCGTACCGCTGGTATAATCCACCGCAATACTCGCATCAGGAACTTGCCTATAGATCTCTTCGATGAGTGCTGTTATCGTTCGGTAGGCCTTATCCGGGCGGTCAGCGGGCACTTGAACCACCTCAAATTGATCGGAGCTCAGTCCCAATGAGGCCGCAAATTTTCCGTCAACTCCATTGCCAATTTCGATATAAGTTCCGGCTTTCCCTGAATAGGGGTCATCTTGAGAACAGATAAAATACGTCTTAGCGGGGTGCAGATACTGCCAAGTCGTTCGAACTGGCTCTAACGTTCCCCCGACCGTAGTTAAAAGTATTTTCAAATTTATGCCTTCTTTCTGCATTCTTTTAGAAGGAATTCTACCATATGATGGAGAACTCTGAATAATTGCGTCGATTAGATCAAGGAGTGAACGTAATGAATTCTCTGGAAGTCACTTATCAATTAGTTACGCCTGCCTTCCTAGAAGGGTTCAAAACCGAAAAACAATATATACGGTTAAGGGAGAGTTCCTTCAAGGGGTTAATCAGATTTTGGTGGCGGGCCTTAGCCTATGCTCACGACGGCACAGATATTAAACAGATGCACAAAAAAGAATCAGAACTTTTTGGTTCCACCAAAAACAGGTCCTCGGTTATCTTTTTACCGATGGGCGACGCAGACATATCGGTCTCGGACTCCTATGACTGTTTTGACAAACCGGGACTCAAGTACCTTGGATATGGATTAGTGCATCCCAGCGCCAAAATTCCCTATGTCAAGGCACCCTTGCTCTTTACCATCCGGATGATATCCCGTAAGGATTTTGATCCTTTGTTGATTGATGCCTTAAAGATACTGGGATTAATCGGCGGGATAGGTCGACGAAACCGGCGCGGTTTTGGCAGTGTGGCAATAGTCGATATTGCCCAGAATCAAGAGGTCATTTGGCAAGCTCCCCACACCCTCGAAGATTTTGGCAGAACCCTGCGAGAAATCTTACCAGAACCAGACTTGGCCATAGGCATGCCTTCTTACACTGCATTCGGGCCGCAAACCACTATATATTTCTTGGGGCAAAGTCACGAGGACAGTGTATTCCCCTTATGGGATGAAGTCGGTTCACAATTTCAACGATACCGGAGTTTTGGAAGAAATGGGCGGGTTGGTCAGTACCCCGCAGAAAAAAACTTTCAAGACGATCATGATCTCATGCTGCATGCCGATCAAGGTGTGAACAAAGCGCCGCGCCGCAGTATTTTTGGGTTGCCACAAAATTACCGGTTTGGTGCGGGCAAAACACTCACAGTCAAACCCAGCAGAAAATCCCGAGAACGCCGGGCCAGTCCTCTGATATTCCATTTTCATCAACTTAAACCAGGCGAATTCATCGCTTTAGCATCCGTGTTTCCCGCAAAATTCTTGGACAAGGAGCATCCTGAAATCAGCATTAATGGCTTCTCTGTTTCTGGATCAATTGAAAAAGATTATCCAGTGATTATCGAATTTATCGAAGGAAATATTGCGCACAATCCCCAAAAACCACGTTTTCCCGAAATGAGGCGCATTTGGCCATGAAATGTTTTCATTTCAGTCTAGGCCCGGTACAATCCTTTGTCAGCCAGGCACGCCGTACACGAGACTTGTGGGCCGGCTCCTTTCTCCTGTCCTATTTAACCAGTCATGCCATGCAAGCCTTGCTAGATCATGGTGGATGCATCAAATTTCCTGTTGTCACCGATTCCTCCTCAAATATTTCCGATCCCCTCTTGCAGGCCATTTACACTCACACTCGCACATCAGATGTATCAGAAAAACCACACGTGGGGTCCCTCCCTAACCGCTTTGTGGCCAAAGTTCCCGACACCTTCCAACCTTTATGGTGTACAGAAGCCATTTACAATCAATGGACTGCCCTGGCTAACACTGTCTGGACCCATTTTATTCAAGCCGTCAGAGCTTTGGGACAGGACACACAAACCATTTGGGACCGGCAAGTCGCAAACTTCTGGGAAATTACGTGGGTCATGGGAGAAGAACCGGATCTCTTGGATCGCCGCAAGAATTGGCGAACCCAAAGCTACCCTATGGAAATGGGTCGAAAATGTTCCATGATGCCCCAATGGCAAGAAATTTCAGGACACGTGAGAGATGATCGGGCTCGGGAAAAATTTTGGCAAGCCTTGCGCAAAAACCTTAGGTTTGAACTGCAGGACGGAGAGGAATTATCGGCCATTGCCTTAGTCAAGCGCCTCTTCCCCCTGGTCGCGAAAGAGGCTATCGGATGGCCAATTCCCCTGTCTTACCGTTCCACAGTCGATTTAGCCGCCACATCCTGGATCACACACACATGCCGGACACAGCCTCAAGTATGTCAAGCGTACGCGGAAGCCGGGCAGCAGTTTGTCAGATCTCAGGACGTCAAATCACTGCCCCTCTCTTGGCAACGACTCATTACGGACAATCCCCGTGTCAAACCCTTCATGCAAATGGATGGCAATAGCTTGTACGCGAATACCCTTCTAAATGACAGACTCTGGAATGATGACGAGAGCCGATCGGTTCGTGAACAGTTAATCAAAAAACTTCAGGAGTTTAACTCGTCACCCGATACCTATTTTGCCATTTTACTCATGGATGGAGATCACTTGGGACGCTTACTTAAGGAGCATTCCCCGCGTACCGTTAGTGAGGCCTTAAAGAATTTTACTCAAAAGGTACCGGATATTGTGAAAGAACGGAATGGCGAATTAATTTATGCTGGCGGTGATGATGTCTTGGCACTCTTCCCCCTTGAAGAGGCGTTAGCCGCAAGCAGCTCTCTGCGTGAGGTTTATGCCAACGCCATGAAGGGAACAGGGACGATTTCGGCCGCCATCGTTTATGCCCATTATCATGCCCCCTTAACAGAACTGATTCGTTATGCGCATCACCTGTTGGATCAGATTGCGAAAGAACAAAACGAGAGGGATTCTCTCGCTTTATCTGTCATGACATCCGCAGGTCCCTCCCGCCCCTGGGCCACTAAATGGGATGTGTTGCAAACATCCTCCTTCAACCGCTTAGAACATCTGGCCGCTCAAGTGCAGTCGGCGAAGGCGATGTCATCACAATTTCTCTTCAAAATAAGCGAACTCGAATCCAAACTTGGTTACCAGATATTTCCTGGCGATGACTTCTGGCAGCACTTATTCGTCTATGAGCTTGGCCGAAGCCACCCCGAAAACAGTCTAGATAAACAAGAAGCTCAGGCTCAACGCCAGGCACATAAGACGATTAGCCAGATGATCGTAGAGCTCTCGCACGGATATCGGGTGAATTCTGATAGTTCTCGTTATCGAGATCTTCTTTCTTTGATCCACTTTCTTTCTAAAAGGATGAGATCAGATGCCTAACACTGTTACGTGGGTCATTGAACCCATTGATACCTGGTTTTTTCGCCAAGGTTCTCCCTTTGATCTCGGTCAAAATGTTCTCACAGGGGATGTTATCTTCCCGCCTCACATGAGTACGATCCAAGGAGCGATCCGCACTGCTATTGCCAGAGCTCAAGGTTGGCAGCCCGGTGAAGATGACAAATGGCCCGAATCGTTGGGGACGCCGGACGACTTGGGCGAGATGTCTTTGGAAGGAGTGTTTTTACAACAACAGGCACGATGGTTATTTCCTGTTCCTCGCCACCTAATGAAGATGCGCAAGGGCAATTTCACCCATCTCAAACCCGGTCCGTTGGTGGAATGTGATTTGGGTGTGTGTGCTCTGCCCATTGTGGACGCCCTAGTTTCTGAGGAAGACAAAGTGTCACCCATTGAAGACGCCTATATCACTGAAGAAGGCCTCATCCTATGCCTCCAGGGACAGCTTCCGCCCAATCAAACCATTGTGCCCGTTGAGAGCTTGTGGCAGACAGAAATTCGCACGGGTCTCACCATTCGTGATGAGACCCAAACGGCGGAACCCGGTCTTCTTTACCACGCTAGCCACGTACGACTGGAGAAAGACGTGAGTCTAGTTGTCAGCGTTAAAGGTCTTCCCCGAGAATGGCAAAAATCCATTCACGCCTTTCCGTTAGGGGGAGAACGCCGCTTTGCCCGCGTCACCCTTTCTGAGATGTCTATCCCCATCCCGCCTTTACGCGTTCGCCCCAGCCGTGACGGCTATGTCAGGACTTTTGCGGTGTTACTCACTCCCGCACAGTTTGCAAACCCGCACCACGTATCAAGATATGGACCTTTTTCTGAATCCTGTCTTTCGGCTGTGACAGGGCGCATCACGATGCGGGGTGGCTGGGATTTGAAGCGGCATCTTCCCCGTCCGTCGTGTCCCTTCATTCCGGCAGGTAGTGTTTGGTTCTACCGTTTGTCCCAACAGGCATGGGACACTCTTAAAATCCTTCATGGACGCCATGTTGGCCTGAACAGTGAATATGGATTCGGTCATATCATTTTTGGACAATGGGAGGAATAATTTACCATGTATTCGCAAATGGTTGGACTTTTAGCCGAAACTCCCCTGCACCCTGGCGCAAGCCAAAGTGCCGGCGCCATCGATCTTCCGGTACAGCGGGAACGGGCCACGAAATATCCCGTCATTGTCGGTTCCAGTCTTAAAGGATCCTTGCGCAATGGTTTGGAATTGGCGTGGGATGATGAACAAAGTGAACAAGTCGATCGACTTTTCGGAAAACCCGACGGAATAGGACAAATCAGTATTACGGATGGAAGGCTGTTGTTGTTGCCCATTCGATCTCTTCAACATGCATTTGTTTGGATCACGTGTCCTTATCTGTTAGAACGGTTTCAACGCGATTTACAGCTCACGGACCATTCCAGTTCGTGGTCCATACCTGCTGTCGCCCCCTCGCATGTGTTAATTGCCCATTTGCCTGAAAACAGCCATTTGTTTTTAGAAGAGTTTGCTTTTAGTGTGCAGAACCACCCGGTATTGCAAGAGATTGGGCAAGATATTGCGCCCTTAATGGCACATGAGAGCGCCCGTAGTCGCCTCGCCCATCATCTGGCTGTTATCCCCGATCAAGATTTTAGATATTTTGCTGAATATGGGTTGCCCGTTAATGCCCGCAACCAGCTCAACGACAATAAAATTAGCCAAAATCTGTGGTATGAAGAAGCCCTGCCCGCTGATACTTTGCTATACTATTTAGCTTTGTCTAGCGAGGACGCCCTCACACCGCTCCTCGAACACATTCAGCATTCTCCTTACCTCCAGTTAGGTGGCCATGCGTCGGTTGGCCAAGGCTACTGCATCCAACATCTATGGCACAGCCCATCCAAGGAGGCACTCTCATGAACTTGACAATCGAACAGGAGCGGGCTCAGCACGCGTTAAGACAAATCCACGACCTGCAAGATCGCTGTAGGGATTGGCAAGACCATTATAAATCCTATGTCAAAGGATTGCCTGCGGCCATTTTGTCCAACGGGCTCGGACAAGCCCTCGCTACCTTATTATCAGCGGCCAAAGGCCAACAACAGGATGCCCATTATGTCCTGTATCAGCACATCGAAAAATGGCTCGGCCGCTCGGATCCACTCGCCCCCTACCCGGGCGCCCCAAACGTCATCAAGGCTATAACGAGTCATGACAGTACAGCCTACCGCGCCGCCCAAATGGAAGCCATGGCATATCTTGTATGGCTGAAAAAGTTTGCCGCAGCTTATTTGCTGGGGGCAGAGGAGGATGATGTTAAATGATGGATATCCCCTTATATGTCCATGAAAACATTCCCAGCGAACCATCTTCATACTCGAATTTTGGCCTGTGGTACGACAAGTTTGGGAACCAATGGACCTTCAAGAATAAGGACAGCGCCGAGTTCAACAAGGTGGAGTGGATTCGAAAAGCTGAGTCGTTTCGTTTTGAAGATAGAGAGATTATCCAAGAATTTGTTTGGCGCCGTATTCGAATGATTCAAGGCTTAGGAGGACGGTTTTGGGTTTTTGAAACCCAGACACCACTTGTGGTTGGACTTGGACGCGCCCACCCTGTGGAAAACGGAATGACGTGGGACTATATTTCGGGTCTTCCTTATATTCCGGGCAGTTCCGTTAAAGGGGCCTTGAAAGCAAGTAATCAACAATATTTTGACGAAGCCTATAGTATCATCGACCAATTTACGGTATTGGATGCGATTCCCATACTTCCCCCGGCGTTAAGTGGTGAAGTCATGACACCACACTATGGCCCCTATTATCAAAATACGGAAACACCGGGGGATTGGTTCGATCCCAATCCCCTTCCCTTTCTTACGGTGAGATCGGGACAACGCTTCTTATTCTCAGTTATTGCGCCTCGTGAATTTCATGCCGGTCTCGACGAGTGGATGGAAAAAACCCTTATCTGGACGGGAGTAGGGGCAAAAACCGCAGTCGCCTTTGGACGCTTTCAGCGCGTCAAATCCGAGGAACAACGCCTTCACGATGCACTCGATTTATTAGTTCAAACAGAGCGGCGAGAAAAGCAGATGCAGTCACTGAGTCCATTGGAACAAGAACTGTGGACGGATGGATATTACGACAACCCGGATCGGTTCATGCAGAGCATGACGCAAAAGTGGCTTGAAAAAATGGAAGATACCGACCTTCCCAAGTCAGGGCGCCTCCTTATAGCTCAGAAGCTCAAGGACTGGTATTTGGCGAATAAGCCTCAGGAATGGAAGAAACCAAACAAAAAGAATCAGTTAAAAATTGCACGGATTACAAAGATCTTAGAAGAGGTATAGCTATGTCACCCACTGAATTGAACCAATTGTTTAAGACGTATGACACCTACGTGTGTTTGTTGTCCGACCATCTTTTGCCCAATGTCATTCCGGCAGTTCAAACCAAACCGCAGCGGGCAATTTTACTCTACACCCCACGCAGCAAAGACGGAGTGGATCGCTTCAAAGACGTGGTGGCCTCGACTTCCGTTGAAGTTCTTGGTAAGCAGGTCAACCCTTATCAGTACGCTCAAACCCAGGCAATCTGTGAAGAAATTCTTGGGGAATTTCCCTCTGCCATGCTTAATGTCACCGCTGGCACAAAAATCATGGCTTTAGCTGCGTTTGACACATTTCGCCAACACCGTCTCCCCATCTTGTATGTGGATACAGATAATCAGCGCATCCAATATCTTCATAGTGGTAAATCCGAATCGCTCGGTGATCCTTTAACAGTCAAACAATATCTCGCGTGCTACGGCTATACCATGCAAACCATCAATCACCAATACAATCTTCCGCAATCATGGAGAAATCTGGAGGAGCTATTGGTTACGAAGTCGAAACCATTACATAAGGCACTGAGCCAACTAAACTGGATTGCCGCTCACCAACAAAAAAGATTCTCACTTACATCCCCCGAACTGGCCGATGCTCTTCTAAAGGCAGGACTCATCGAAGCCAAGCATAATGCATCTTACCAATTCACTTCTGAGGACGCCGTGCAGTTTATCAATGGTGGATGGTTCGAACACTACATCTATTCGCTTCTCAGACAAATTCAAACCCAATATCCGATCAAAAATCTGATGGCGAATATCAAGATAACCAATGGACACGTGTCCAATGAACTCGATATCGTCTTCCTCTACAAGAACAAACTTTACATCATTGAATGCAAGACTCGTCATTTTACCGAAAGTGGAGCTGTTGACTCGACCTCACCCATATACAAGATTGACTCCTTAAGCAAACAAGTGGCCGGAATCAAGGGCAAGTCAATGTTTGCCTCGTATTATCCCTTAACAGATGCCCCCAAAAAGCGCTGTCGGAACAACGGCATTGTATGCAGCGATCAACCCTCACAGTTACTAAAGCATCTGCGCCAATGGATAGGATCATAAATCATATGTTGCCGCCACTCACAAGACCCATATCCCTTGGTCTAACTGGCAGAGGCTCTGGACTAAACATGAGCTCGATATACAAAAAACTTCCTAGTCGACTTGCGTGCTCAACGCTCGTCGGCAGCAGAAATTTTGAGCGACAAAGGTCTGTGGCAAAAGGTGGTGATCGAGGCACGGATGGCGTAGGAATTCGCAGTACCTGGGAAGACTTGTTGCACAAGATTGATGTCGCCATCAACAATCTCCGGACACCCAGCCGCTTCTCATGAAATATGATGTGAGCATTGCCGGAGACATACCTCTCGATGAAGCATCTCGCTTAGCGAAAGAACTCCTTGATCATGCCCAAAAGGGCATCCGACTCACCTTCTTTAAGCGCGTCCTGAAACCCGAACGGTGCAAGTTTCAGGAGAAAATCACCGCAATAGTCAGCCCCCCAGCGACTTTGAGCATTTTAAGGCAGTTCAAATTGCCATCCAGTTACAACAGGGTCGTCTTCGCCTGAAAGAAAAATGGCAAAGACACATGACTCAAGGTGGCGGTCCTCCAGCCGACGAATTAGGAGACTCGCTTGAAGGGGTGGCTTTCCAGTTTATGTACCGCCTTAACCACTACCTTTTCGTTCCGGATGAACGGATGCCACCGCAATGACAACTGGAACAAAAAGGATTAAAGGTCGACGCCTTATGGCATGACGTGCCTAAGTTGCTGTTCTGGATGCACAAGCCAGCCGCAACCTTCGGCAAGAAATCTTATCCGAAATTGACGTCCTGGAAAATAAACTGCACAATGCTGAAAAATCCGTGCCAGGGATGCCAAGTATGGTGCCACTTCCATGCCAGGAGATCCTAAGACAGCATGGAAGTAGCGGCAACTGCATAATGAACTCGAGAAGAGAGGACAAACCTCCACGGATGAGTCGCAGCAGCAAATTGCCGAAAGAACCTCCCACCTGTGTGAAATTACCATACAGCTAATCGAAAATAAGTCTTAGAGAGAGCAAGTACGGCGCACAACCCTCTCACAACGTCAAGCATTGGAAGGCTGGAAGCAACTCATGCGAAAAGTCAGCTGATGCACCGATATTCGGGCTCCCCGGCTGCTGGCTGAAGCAAGAAAACTCATGCCTGTTTGCCAAAGTACCGTGCCCATGTGGATTATGCGCCTGAGCCGGGTTGTTGAGAATTCTCCTTCCGTACAAAAAATCTGTCGGCATCATTGATGAATTCTGCCAGGCTGATGTCGTGGAATCAACCACCCTATACTTTGGACAACACGTTTTGGTTTTCGGCGGCATGTAGAGGATGGCATGGCTTGCTCAGTGGTATTGAAAACTAAACTCATATCAATGTCACGAGGCTTATAACGCTTTGGCTCAGAGCTCGGAGATTATTACGACCAAAAAAGCCCGGGAAATCCCGGGTTTTCAATTTCGAAAACTCCAAACTGAAGTCGAATCTATCCGTTTGTTCCGGCCATTCCCACACCGGATCAAAACGCATTAGTGATGAGGTAAAGCAAGTTGCCATAGTAAGGCGATCCCATTCCGTTTCCACCCAATGAGTCCTCATGAAGTCGAAGAATATCGGGTGCAGGCATGTTTAAGCTCGAACCGGAGCGGTAAGTAATCATGACATGTTCGTTGCCCATCGTGGGCGCACTCAAGGTCGACGCGTTCGATCGCTGTGAGGCATTCGTCACTTTGGGAGCCACGCCCATAGGTGCCAGGTGCGATAGGATGCTAAGATCGGTTAGCGGTTCGCCTTGGGCATAAAATAACTCCATTTGGATGTTATAGGAAGTATTAGCCTGGATTTGGCCGACCGTTTGAATCGGACTGCTCACCGTATTTTCATTAGGTGTCGGTAGGTTCAATGGCACCTGTTGACTCACCGGTAATGTGGATGATCCCGAAGAGACTTGCGTTACCTCCGCGCCCGCCGGAGCAGACGGCAAAACCTCGAAGACCACCGGTGTTCCCGACGTAATATATAGGTTGGGGAACGAAAAAGATCTTGATCCGGTAGTCATATAATAAGGACCAATCTCGTTGCATACCGTAGCGTTTTCGGGACATACATCAAAGCTGGGATTAGCTACAACCCCCACCCCATCATACATGGTTCCCGTAACAATATTACCTTGGGCGTTGACGGGCTCCAAGAGCAGTTTTTGAGCAGTTGAGGATCGATACACCGGATTCTTACCGCTCACGGCTTGTTTCTGAGTCGTAAATACCCGCCAGCCGACTTGGCTCGTCGTATTGGGCACGCTTTCAATTTGTTGAGTGCCACCCGACGTATTTTGACTGACAGGCTGGAATGTCATCGTCGCCCAGGGGCTTGTCCCGGCCTTCACCCGGATAGTACCTTGACCATGACTGTAGTGCACAGGCACAGTGCCCGAATTGACCCATGTGGAACCGTTGTATACCGACAAGTTTCCGGAACTCTGGGTGATTTTTACACTACCGGTGCCTGAATAGGTGGTGTCGGGCTGTTCGTTGTTCGTAAAAGCATCGACAACCAATGTCTTGGTGCCCGATACCGGCACGTAAGGAAATCCACTCATAACAGCAACGTTTTGCGGCAAAACGGAAGGCTGTTGCACAGGACTGCCAATGACGGCAGGCAATTTTGTGACATCATAGACATTGTCCCATTGATAGCCTTGGGAGTTGAATACTTGGGCAGAGGGAATCCAATGCAAGGCACCTTGTTGATAGAGATAAACTTCAGGATTCATGCCCAGTTTAAAGAGTTGAACCGGAGAGCCGATAGGAGTCGGCAATTGTTGAACCACATGCAGTTGGTTCCATTGATACCCTAAATCGTAGAACATCGTTGTGGAAGCTATCGCATGGAGTTTACCATTGCGCTCCACATACACGGTAGGTTTTGATGCCAGTTTATAAATGGGGCCCGGCACCGTTGCGGCCTGGGCCACAGAGGTAAAACCCCAATTAGTGCCGACTAAACTAATCAACGAGACGGCCCCCAGGGCGGTAAGCCGCCTGGTGAGAAGATTCATTCATCATTCCTCCCGAATAATAAAATTGATCGCAGGGCCTCTCTAAGAACGAAAGAGAGACATTCCCATCGATTCACCACCGGCACAGACAACAAATCTTAATCGGGCGACCGTAATACGTCACGGCATGTGCCAATGCGCGCGACCGAAGTGACATTCGTCTATTGTCATCATGAGAAGAGACTTGGTGGGAGCGGTTTCCTTCTTTCCGTATTTCTCAGGACGTCGGCCGGCGGGCAAAAGCATGGGAACTACTTTTGATTGACTACCATGGCGACTCCAGTCGACTAAGTCGTCACAATATTGGTTTTAATGTGACAAAATGAGCAAAGTTTCTTGCCATATTTATAGTAAAGCTCGGGCTCGATGGTCCGCAACCGCCGATAACTGACAGGAAAACGCCTGCAAAGGGAGCAGATCAGGCTCAATAACGTCGATTCTTCTCTTTTCATTGAATCACGTCATCATATATTGCAAAATTTTTTGACGCCCGCAAAATATCCTTTAGCACAACCTACTTTGCTGTATCAATGCATGAGAGGATGATTATGGTGGGCAAAACAGCTGAGGCGCTGAACTTGCTGTTTATTATGAACAAGTCTGATACCTTTAGTAAATGGCTTGCCCATCCCGCCAAAAAGGTAAAATTAGCACAAGTCAAGTCGTCGTCGCCTCCATTTTGCATAGCCTGTTTCCAGAATGCTGGATCCGCGAATCGCGCTGTCAAAGCATCAAGGTCTACCGGGTCGTAGGGGATTTGAGTGAGAATTTGTACGCCTCTGGATTCCATTCTGTTCAATGGTTACAAACTGGACGTCTTCATTGGATGTGTTTAGTGTACAAGTAAAGTAGCGGCTTAGCTACCTGATCGATGGGGCTATCGCAGGCAGCCCTGTTGCTCTATTCGATTGTGCATGAATATTCGCCACGCAGGTAGTAACAAACAGCAATGTAGCTTAAGGGGCAGTTAGTTTAATACTATTCCAAATTATATATATACTAGTTTTCATAAAGGGGTAATACAAATGTGGAACTATGGAGCATAGGGATCTCGACATCCATATTAAGGTGCAGAGGATAGGTGATACATCCTATGGATTTCAATATACGAAGTGCCGAGAAACACGATATTCCTGTTCTATGGGAAATGCTGTATCAATCAATGTTCGTACCAGAAGGGCATAAACCGTTTCCACGTTCCATATTAGATAAACCGTTTATCTCTAAATACGTGGAAGGATGGGGAGATCGTAGCGGAGATATGGGATCGATTGCAGAAAAAGATAATGAACCAATCGGTGCGATTTGGCTACGTCTTTTTGATGAAGCAAATAAGGGGTTTGGTTATGTCGATGACACTACGCCTGAAATCGGCATTGCCGTCATCGAAGAATTTCGGGGCAAAGGGATTGGTAGCGCTCTAATGAGAGAACTTGAAGCTCAAGCTAAGGATTATGGATATCAAAAGTTATGTTTGAGTGTAGACGTACGGAATCCCGCTCGCCGCTTGTATGAAAGATTTGGATACGTACATGTTGGCTGGTGTGATACCTCTTGGACAGTGGAAAAGAAACTGCTTTGACAAGGAACAGGGGAGCACTTGCGGATAGGTTGCAAGGCTCCCTTAACTAACGGGGGCAATAGCGCAAGATCGATTGCCACATAAATACAAATGAATATCCTGAATGTGGTGTATATATACCGCGTTTCTCCACGTTTCTTGGAACTCTTAGCGTAGCAGAAACCCGAATCCTCATTCCAATAAATGTATTAGCGTATGTTTTTGTTTAATGTCGGCGGGGCCCCATGTAGGCTTGAAATATAGCCTGCTCTTTTTACCTTTTTGGCGGGATGGGCAAAAATAGCCTAGATCGCGACGCCCTTCTCTCGCTGCTGTGACCAATACCGGCCGGTATTGGTCATCACATGGTGTCAAGCTCTACGTCCTTTGTATTCGCCGCGTTGGATCCGGGCGTATTGTCGTGATCATTCCCAATATCGAAAATCCGGCGCCGCTCCAAAAAACTCCTCGAAATCCCCAACGGAACCACAAGACGTATTGAGATACTGTATGAGAAGGGGTGGGTCCCAACCCGTGAAAAATCCAGACAATGGACAATAATGCCGAGGCCAAGCCGACGCCCATGGCACGACCCAGATTTCGTTGGGTCGCCATCAAACTCGATGCCAATCCTGTGTCCGATCTTTTTACGGCAGCCAATATGGCTGCACTATTTGGTGATGAAAACAATCCTGCAGACACTCCTTGCGCTGCAAGAAGTGTCCATATCCCCCAGAGTGGAATGACATGTGGCCACACAGCAAATAAAATGTCAACTACAAAGAAGATACTCATCCCCACCCGTGCCGGAAGCAAAACTCCTACCCTATCGGTCCACTTGCCTCCCCAAGGAGACACCACAATCATTGCCAAAGCTTGCGGGATAAGGCTGATACCAATCCACCCAATAGGCAACTTCAGTTCGAGCCGCAGATAGAAAGGAAGCAAAAAGGCGGGAAACATCATCAATATCCAATATGCCATGCCAGCGACCATATTGGCCGAAAAAGCGCGTATGCCGAAAAGACGCAAGGGCACGAGCGAATTGTCTCTTTTTTCCGCTCGAACAAATCCCCACAAAAACACCACCGTCAGTCCTACAAGCAGCCAACCCAGCCATGTGTGAATATACATCAATCCGAACTGCAACAGAGAAGTTACGGATAAAAAGAGGGCGGCTCCAATCCAGTCAAACGGTTGTTGTTTTATCAATAAGTTCGGCGCGAATTTTGGCAAATAACGAAATGACCCCCAAATGCCCCACACACCTATGGGAATATTGATCCAAAAAATGCTGCGCCATCCTAACGCTGCGGTGAGAACCCCACCCAAGGGCGGCCCCGCCAAAGTGCCTGCTGCGACTACCGACCCAATCAATCCCAAAGCTTGCCCACGCTGTTCCGGAGGAAATACTATAGCGATAATGGCCATCACATTAGCCATTATCGCAGCGCCTCCGATTCCTTGAAAGACTCGAGCCGCTATGAGCCATCCGATACCGGGTGCCAGAGCACAAAATAGCGATCCCATAGTAAAAAGTACGATGCCGGCAACAAAAATTCCCCGCCGCCCCATTCGGTCGGCCACTTGCCCCGCTACCGGCAATATTCCCGTAATAATTAATAAATAGGCGGTAACAACCCATTGCAGTGTCGCGATCGGCAACCCAAAGTGATGCTGCATGACAGGAAGGGCAACGTTTACGACGCTGGAATCCACATTGACCATAAAAGTCCCCGTTGTGGCAGCTGCAAATCCCAACCATAGAGCCCGTCCCGACAAGGAAGCATCACTAGGCGCGGCCAAAGATTTGTTGGATGTCGTCACTTTATCATATCTCTCCAATCCCACATCTCCCACATCAAAAAAACTCTTGTGGTGACCATTCCTACCCCGTTTGTAGTCCAATACCGTCAAACACACATCTGTGGGATCATGGTCGAAACTTGCTTTTCTCTATTTCCATGCCCAGTGGCTTTCATTGCCCGGGACGAAACCAAGTGTCCGCCTATAATTAATCCATACCGCTGCTCCTCACTCTGGTTGTTATCTTCACCCCGGCTATGGTATTGAACTCTATAATTTACGAGGTCGTTTTTATCTTGAGTGCCGAGCACTATTGCGCCACCGGAAATTGCTTTTGCCCAGCACCCTGCTTCATTCCGTTGTTCACAGTATCACCGTGTTGAACGGGGAAATAACATCTCATAACCATAGTAATGTTTTTTTCTGTAGACTGCAATATACTGCATTAGTGTCTCACCATGACTGGACGAAAAGATTTTTTGACTGCCAAAACATCAATTGTCTGGGCAACTCTACCTTGATAGGAGTATTGTGGCCCACAGCTTTTCATCGCCAACAAGACAATTACACTCACTGCACCAGATATTCCCTTAACTTTTTTCTCTATGACCATATTTCGAAAACATGTATGGACAAAGGCCACAGGATATCCGGCTATCAAAAACGCTGTGGGTTCAAAATTTTCATGGGGCACGCATGAGGCTGGACTGGTTTTCCGTTGGGGTCCACCGGGAAAGACTCATTGTATTTCCGTTAAAGGCTTGATTTGGGCAATTAAGGTGCGGAACCCGGTCCGCCCCAAGCACAATTTGTGGGTTGGGGACTTCGAATCCAATTCGGTGCCGGGCCGATATCGTGATTGGCATCCGCACTGACTATACCTTTGGACAGCCCATCATGCATGGGTGCCGGACTCACGATAACCCGGATTGTTGCATCGCGATAGGGATCGTTGAGAGGCAGAGTCGGATCGTAAAACCACGCCACATAGACGTCTACCGCATGAGTGGAAGATGACTCGAAACTCCCCTTCTCCACCGTAAGACCCACGAGAGATGTGCTGACACCATGCCCACCAACCACACGAACCCATCCGAAGCGCGAACTCCCCTCTCTGTATGGCACAATTTTACGATCACGGGAAACAAATGTTCTAAACACGTAATTGGAGGACCCCGGATCATAGATCCTTCCGGAATTCATCGGATGTAAATCATGGGGGATTTGACAGCCCAGAGTCTGATGACCCTGTCCGATTAACACAGAGGGCTCGGACACAGAAGATATCTGTTCGGTTCCGCACCCCACCGAGATCACAGAGATAAGTCCTGCCAGAGCAAGGATCCCCATGTATAATGGTCCTTTTCCATATGACATGTCTCAAAAACACCTCCTTAATTCCCTAAGTAAGCGACGCTTATAGTTGGCGGAAACCATCCATTCGCATTATCGAAAAACCGTTGTCAGCGTATCTCAGCACGCCTTTGGGATCTATACATCATTGGTCTTACCCCTCAGTTCACCCTGATTCGCTTGACGTGACGTTCTTGTCAGTAACCCATCGGAGCAAAAAGCGATAACCGGCATAAAGATAGAGTTCTTTGGCCGGCAAGGCATTGTCTTGGTGCTGCAGAATAATTACTTGTCGTATTCAAATTTTTCCTATAGGGTAATGATTAGAGGAGGATACTTTGATGGATAATATCGATCCCGACGTGATCACACTTCCCGCGGAGGGCATTTTCCGCATTGCCGTTCCCGTTCCTTTGCCTTTGAAATACCTGTACAGTTACGTAATATCTGTGGGTTCTCAATATCTTGTCCTCGATTTGGGCATGGATACCCCACAAGCACGTCAAACCTGGATTAGTGTCAGTCATCATTTAGGGCTTCATCCCGGCAAAGTGACGTCTGTTTTTATTACGCATTTTCACCCTGATCATGTGGGATTGGCTCAATTTGCGGCAGAGCTATGGGATGTGCCGATCTTTATGTGGGAAGAGGAAATTCGGACTGCTTATAACGTCTTCGGGGATGATTCCCGAAGCCTTAAACCCTTTTTCGAATTTCATGGGGTGCCCTCCGATATGGCTGCCTATCTAGATCAAGAACAGTTCCTCGCAAAATCCGCAGTAAGGTTACCGACTCATCCACGAATTCAACCGCTGGAACCCTTGACAACATGGGGTCCTTTTGAACTTCTCACCCAACCGGGACACACCGATCATCAACTG
Organism: Bacillota bacterium; assembly: GCA_021821465.1. GTDB lineage: Bacteria > Bacillota > Sulfobacillia > Sulfobacillales > Sulfobacillaceae > Sulfobacillus. The sequence continues at coordinate 15,462 of JAKACM010000024.1, read as the reverse complement.
CTGCTGTATTGGCCGGATCGCCGGATACTTTTCACGGGTGACCAAATTTTGGCGCGAATCACCCCGAATATCAGTTTTTGGCCGGATTCGGATCCCGACCCCTTGTCATCGTATCTGCACTCGCTGCAACTCCTAAAACAATTGCCTGTTGGTGTAGGATTGCCCGCGCATGAAGCGATTATTCCTGATCTGCCCGGAAGAATATCCGAAATCATGCGTCATCACGATGAAAGAGCGCAACATATTCTCGATATGTTAGATACACCACACACGGCATTTGCGGTGGCCAAAAGACTTTTCACAAGACCTTTGACGCAATTCCAATGGCGTTTCGCGGTCAGTGAGACGCTGGCTCACCTGGAATATTTACGGAGGCGTCAGGTTCTGACATTTAATGAACATCATGACAAAGGATATTACCGGGCTGCAAAATCGTCTTAGTGGACACCCAAACGACTTTCGTGCTTTTGTTCCGACCAAAATGCCACAAACAATTCTTCCCTTAAAGGGGACCAAAGCATCAGACCCAAACCACGCCCAAACAGAGGTGACATGTATTTGTCACCTCTGTCGGCTTTCGTCACGATTTCAAACAATCCGGTCTTATTACTTTTCCGAAAGTCACATGAGTCCAAGATCTACAACTACCGCACGATAACGCCCAGTTTTATGGCCGTATCTGCCGCTCAGAAACCGTTGCGATTAAAGTACGTTGTGCACGACGCCCAGTTTAGCCATATCCGGATTCATGTCGGTAATACCGAAATCCAATATCTGATGGGTACTAACGGTCACCGTAAAGACAATTCTGTCGCCGGTGGGCGCTTTGGCTCCGGCAGGCCGGCTCGCGACACGGTCAATGAACTGCCCTTGCATGACAACCAGGTAAACCGCAGGATTTGAGTCCACATGAGCTCCGGCGACCAATTGGTTAGCCGCTCGCCGTGTCGTGACAACGAACTTGCCTGATATCGGATGATTATCTCCCATTTGACTAGCCATACGCTTACTCAATGTTGTTAAAAACGAGGGAACAGTACGAATAGCGGCCGCGCGAACTCGGGGAGCCTGTAAGGCGTTTGAGGTATGTGAACTGTAGACATTGGCCATGACAATCCCGCCAACTGTAATGGTCAAAAAAGAACCCAAAATAATGTGAGTCTTCGTCATAAACTTTCTCCTGTCACGCCAAAATAAATAACGCCATAACGTCATTATATCAGGCCAGGAGTCGGCATCACTTCATGCATAGCCCGAATCAAATCCACAGGCACTTTAGCTAAAGCCCGACGCAGATGAAACTTTTTTAGTGCACCCAGCCAAAAGCTGCTGCCAGGTTAGGGAATGATACCGTACAAGCACTCCATAATATGAAATGTTGGTCGTTTGTCTGATGTGTTGGGTTGTGTCGATGTCTTTCCATAGTTGTCCCATCGAACTGTTTGGTAAAGCGCCATAAAGTCTGCCTGTGCCTGGCAGGAAAATAGCCGTCGGCCAATCTGTCCGCGACTCTGACAGGCTCATACCGGCCGTCCGGGCAACAACTCCGTATTATGCGCGAAAAGATAGCCAGCTAACGGGAGCCAACCCAATGCGAACGTGATTTTATTCCTGCGTCTGCAAATATTTTTCAATACGTTGCACCAAGGCAATATTCGCGTCAGTCTGTAACGGTGCTGCACTATAATACGTGTTATCCACAATGGAAGTACCAGCGCGCAATGTCAAGGTAAATTTTGAGCCGTGCCAGGGACGATATTCCCCCCGGGGAACACGTCCCTCCCGTTGTCACAGAGTGTTTGGCATCGACGCTGGGTGTGCTTCACTTCGGGTCGATCGTTACCGGAGCGCTTATGCCAAACGGTGTCTGTTCCGTGCTGAACTCAAATTTACCGATGAGATTCACATGTTGCCAGGCGACGGGAGACATTCCTTGGATGGCGTCCATGGCTGTCTGATCGTTGACTGCCTGTTTTTGTTCGTACACTCGTGACAGCAGCGCGGTGTTGTCGGAGATGACGGCGTTGGTGATCAGTCGAGAGCACTCGTTCCCTATCTGTTGCTCTCCTTCGGTTCGTACGCTAAACTTCCCTCCGTTGACAAAAGCCACCGCACGCCGGAGACGATGATAGGCTTCGCCACGATTGAGAGCCTTCTGCACGCTCTGCCTTAACTCCGGTTGGTCAATGAAGATAGCTGGCAAGCTTGCGTATGATCGTGGCTTGAGTGACGTCTTTTTGCGACCAGGATACCATGAGACGCTGGATATTGGGCTATTCCTGTGCAATCAACTCTTCCTTGACTTTGTTCGAGGGTTTGATGAGAAAATCACGATAGTGGCTCGGGGGCTGGAATCCAACTAATGATCCCATCTTCTTGTGTAAATCGCGGTAGCGGGGGGCAAAGCGGTAACCGAATGTGTGTAAGGTCCAGAAGTTTACCTGGTTGGTTCCATGCGTATCCGTCGAATGCTTTTCCGGTTTGATTTCGGAGGTGTTATTGTACAGCAAATCAAACACGTAGTGACTCTCATGTTCGTGGGTTCCGATGATCTTGGCGTTGATGGGTACGTGGTTAGCCACTAGCGTATAGCTAGTCACGCCCTTTTGTAGGCCAAAATATTTGGGTGAGTGACGAGCATTGATGGTGTTGATTTGCGTTTCCAGCCGTTGGCCGTCACTGCTGGAGTGTAGGACATCCTGGATATCATGGTGGTGAAATGCCGGCAGCATAGCGATGGCGTTGCTGATGGCATCATTGGCAGTAGGCAGTGTTTCCAGCTGAAGAAAATTACGCGCCGTTATCATCAACGATGCATGGCTCAGGCCTGATACCTCCGCCATGTTCCATAATCCCATATTCGTGCCCATAGCCACGATACCGGCAAGAATTTCACGGGGCTCCGGTTCGTGTTTTACATAGCGGTCAAGGACATGGGTGAACTCACTAAGAAATGCGGGGTTTGTCGCGACGAACCACAACAGATCGGTTATGCTGATACCCGGCAAATGACTGTAGAAGGGGTTGTTAACCGGCTCTGCTGTGCTTGGATAATTCAGTGTCCAGCGGCGCTTCTCATTAGCGCCGCGAACTTTGATGTGCTTATTAAGGGGTCTCGCCAACAAAACGCGGATTTTCCACGGTTAAATCGACAAATAATGGCTAATGACAGGGAAATCGCTCTATCGAACCGCACATCATGGACGAGTGTGCGATGGGAAACCGCATCCCAATCACCGATTCCAGCCCCTATAGATTTTTAGACCGGATTGAATCAAATATAGTGTGTTCTCATCTGGGCTGCTTTGTTGTTTATCAGTAACCTGTGGTATTTCGCCCATCCTCGATGGATGAGAAACTTCCACGGTATAACCATATAGTGCCAATTATACAGTGGTTAATTCGCGTTTTGTTAGCGGCACCCCTAAAGGACACTAGAGGTTACTACAGGAGGAACCCGCTAAGTCGCATGGCCCAAGAGTTGTAGGGGTGTATGGTCAACCAATGACCCGCACTTTTCCCCTAGAATGGTCAACCAATGACCCGTGAATAACTTTTTTATCCTCCGGGAATTGGGGATAAAAAAGCCTCCCTTGAGGGAGGTATGGAATCGGCTGATGGGGGTTAATCGGCTGGTGGGCGGCGGGTAATATGCAAGCGGCTGGGTTGTAAGGACACCCCCTGACTATCGGCTGTGACGTGCGCTGGCTGTGGAATAGAGTTGTAGCACCGCTCGGAGTTGTTCTTGAAAATCTTTTTTAAACATGTAACGCCCGCCTTTGGTCTGGGCATAGTTATTGCCAAATTGCATTTGCAACACATTCCAAGGTATGGTCGTGGGCTTTGTGAGATAGCTCAGTCGGTACACTAACCAGCTGTAGACATCCAGCGCCAAGGCCGAGCCTTTGAGGGCTTGAATCGTCCGCAAATCACAAGGAATCGGGCGATCCGTAATAAGTGCATAGAACTTGTCCGAGAGTTCCAAATACGATAGCGACTCAAAAGAGGTGGTCGGACGATAGGGATCCCACCACAACACTAACTCGTCCGCAATGGTGACGCCTTGATAACGAAAGTACTGTTGGGAATGCTCTTTATCGGCCCCAGGCACGGTGTACTGACCGTGGGTGGTGATAGTGGTGGCAAATAACCGTTGCACCTGGTCTTTGAAACGGCAAATTTCCCGCCCGTTGGCATGCGGTGTCAAACCTAAATGTCGGATAAATCGCGTATGTAAGCGAATCGTGTAATTCAATGCGCCGTTGATGAGTGCGTACCACTTCACTGACCACCCACAGCAATAGCAACCGGGGGATGGCTCCATAGGGCAAGCCAATGTCTTTGGGAGTCCACAGCGTCAAAGTAACGCCGCCATTGCGCCGGGTCCATTTATTAACCAACTGCCGGCGGTAAGGCAAGCTGCATTGCACGACAATCCGGGCCTGATAGCCCAACATGTCGGCCTCTTGAACCGATTCCTGCTCGCGTTGCAAGGCCGTGGCAAAGTGTTTCCGCTGTGGCCGGGGCTGCTGAGCTATCAGACCTAGGCTGGGATCCCCATCAATCAAGCGCTGGATCGTCTCGTCATCATACGGCTTGTACGCCATAAAATCCTCCCCATCAGAAAGTGTGTGGGAAGGCCCGCCAGTTTTCCTCTTGTCTACCCCGTAGCCAATCGGGTATGCTAGGAATAAGAATTTGGTTTTGACAAGAGGGGAAGGCATGCTTTCGAGGGCGGGCCTTCCTTTCTGATTTGTGAAATTATGGGTAGTATAGCAGATCCCTGTCGAAGATGGATAGACTTGCCATGCCCATGCGTTTGCAGGTATCAAGCCAATGGGATACACTCAGACTAGAAAGGTCCCCTGCGGCAAACAGGGGGCCGGTGAGAGCTAAGGCCGTTTCCGGCGCTTAGAGCACCACCAGCTGTACAGCACCAGAGCTCCTGGGAGTGAGATGGTAACTGTCAGTGTGATATGCATCCGCTCTCACCTCCTTCCTAGGAGGCCGCACAGGAGCGGACCCTCATCGTTATTCTACCAGCCTGTCCCCAACCCGGCAGGCTGGTCTTTTTTGTGGTGAGCTCTCTTTTCCCTGTAGCGGCTTCAGGGAAAAAGAGAATGTGTCCTCGCTGTCATTCGTCGCTGGTACTATCTCATATTGGGTGTTTTTGCCCATCCCCTCGAAAAGGGGGAATAGGGGGTATCGGTAGTAATGCGGTATATGAGTACAGCCTGGCAAAACCTCCAATCACACGGTCAAATCCTCGACAAGGCCGATGTCACACGGCTTTCACCCCGCGGATAGGATCACATCAATAGGGTGGGACGCGACTCTTTTACGTTGCCCGAAGATGCCGGACCCTATCCATAAACTGGATCGCTTATCGCGGTTTTTCGTTCCATTACTACTGATACCCCTAATGCGGTAGCATAACCCCCCCAGACCCAATGCGAATCCGTGTCGTTCTGGCGGCTAAAACTGCTGTAAGAATTTCCGGGGAGGATCCCGCCAACGATGAAGCATTGTGATGCTCCGAAACCAAGAACCGTGTGTATCCTAGCTTATCGGCTAATTGTGCTAATTCCACGGTTTGTCGCAAAGCTGTTGCTGCGTTATTCCCATTAGAGATCGGGGATTGATCCAAAATGCTAAGCGCAATCACGGAAACGCCCTCCTATATGCCCCCGGTTAAAATTTGGATGGTCTTATTGCCTCCCAGTTACCTGTAGGTGGACCGACAGGGTGTCGCTGTTCGGTTAATCGATATACATGATGTGGGTGTGGTATGGCGAAAAGGCCTCTGTGAACGAAAGGGCATACGCCCCGCAATTGAAGAACAGCAACTTGTCTCCCACAATTACTTCGGTCGGCAACTGAACCGTGATGTAGTCATGATCCGATTCCCAAATTCCCCGGACGGTCATTTCGTTTAACGATCCTCTCAATGGCCGCCCAATCGCCCACACCCCTATTAACGGCGTTTGCCCGGATAAAAAGCTGAGCAATTCGGCTGACGCATCAATAATGAGAACATTGCCCGATGTCCTCCTAACCACTGAGACCACTAGTGTGGCCACATCACCGACGATTAGCCGGCCTGGCTCAAAAATCAAGCGAGCTTCGGACATTGTTAACAAAGAGGAAACAAGCATTGCCACATACCGATTCAAATCATTTTCAATCGCTGCCATTTCGGCCATGCTTCCGCCAACGTCAAACGTCGTGATGTGCTGACCGTACGCACTAGCTGTGGAAGCGCCCCATTGCAAAGTGTCAATAATGGGTTGAATGTTTTGGGCCAGTATGTTGAACCCAGCGTGAACATGTAATCCGGATAACAGTAGATGCCGATAATGCGACAAGTTTTCTAATACGAGCTCAAATTCCTGAGAGCTTAGACCCAAAAAGTTTTGGTGCGGTAAACGCAGTCGCATCCCGATAGGTTGCACGATCCCATATTGCTGCGCTATGGCGTCGATTTCAGATAATTCGTTGGCATCACCAATATTAATTATCTGACAATTTGACTCTATAGTTTCCTTGAGAAGGGTCGAACTCTTCCAAGCTCCGTCGACGATGAAGCGTGAAAATCCTGCGTCTCGCGCCAGCTTTAGTTCTTCGTTACCAACCACTTCAGCCCCAACGGAGGATTGGGCGATCATCCGAAGTATCTGGGGATCGCAGCACGTCTTGACCGAATAGAATACTTCCGCCCGATCTTCCGTAAGAGACCTGGTTAACTCCACGAATCGGGTACTGTTTTCTAGTGAACGTGCGGGGCTCACGACAAATAGGGGCGTTGGGGAAGCCTCCAACATGGTCGCCAGCGATCGGCCATAAATCTGACCGTTCTCCCACACCCCGGGATAGTCTTTACGGTATTGATACATTACCGTAGGGACTCCAAATAGGGGCTTTGTGGCAGTTCATAAAAACACTCGTCGTATAGCGGGTTTTTTATGTCCATAGATCCCTTGAATAGATAGCTGACTGCGCGGCACCCTCCACCCCGGCAGGCATACCGTGCCTCGCACGCATTGCACGTTTCGAGTTTGTCATACGAGAAAAGTTGCTTTACTCGTTCGCGTTGTTCGTTGTCCGAAGCATAGACGGCGTCCAATGATTCATATGTTGTATCGCCGAATTGGAATAACCGCTCTCGTAGCAGTAAGCAGGGAATTACTTTCCCATCACTTTTAATTGCGTGCATCTGAGTCCCACAGTCTGCGCATCCGAACACGGCGGCTTTGTCGCTGGCTTGTGGATCCAGTTCGCTGATCTGCTTCGCTTCCACACTGCCAGATCGTTCCATGATGTCGTTGTAGTTTTCAGGGAATAGCTGGTCCCAGTTGTCACGTGCATAACCTGCCGGATAGATTGGTGATTTTTCTAACGGAATGTTGAGTTCGCGTGCTAATGCATCCAGATGTTCCATATCATTCAGATTGACTTGGGTGACCGTACTCGTCAATTTGACTCGAATGCCCAGTGACACCATGTGGCGGATGTTCTCTATGGTACGCTCAAATGAGCCTCGCCGCTGGGTCATCACATCATGGCTGGCACCCCAGCCCAACAGCGGAACTTTGACCAGCACGCTAGGATGACGAAATGCGTCAATATGCCCAGTCTTCAATCGCTGCCCATTGGTCAGAATGGTGACCTCGGCATTCGCGGCCAGTAGATATTGCAGAATGTCATTAAACTGCGGATGTAACGTCGGTTCCCCACCGCTGAGCGTAATTTTCCTAATATCATGAGCGAGAGCATCATCGATGACCCGTATGATCTGGAGGAATGCCATCCTGCCTTGGTTCAGCTCGTCGCCCACAAAACAGTGGAGACATTTTTGGTTGCAGTAACTGGTGATTTCTAGAATGATATCCTCGGTCTTCTGGTCGTCTACAAGATAATCATGGATATCGTGAACATCATGGGGTGACCACGGTTGGTCATCTACCAAATCTTGCTCCCGGCACCACGTCAAAAAATCATTTAGTTCTGGGTCGTAGACTAAATCGACGTCGCCTACAGCCATTTCTGTTAACAATGTAAGGGCATCTTTATTGACGCGATGGAAATATCCATTGTTCATGTCATAAATTCCGGCAGCTTCAATGCCATCCACCAAACATACTCCACTTTTGAGTCGCATGTCAAAGGCCCCCCTTTTTAAATATTCATACTTCTCTCCTTAAAGAGGCCAGGTGCGGCCCTATGCAGTTGTCTCATAGATTTTTTAGATGCAGTTACTTTGCTACGGGTCCAAATCCTGCATCCTGTTGAACCTTGCAGCTGTTGATAGGTTGGGTTTTCACAGGTTTACCCAAATTGCGGGGTTTCAAGTTCTTGGGCATCTTTTGCGTGGCCATGAGCCTCACCTCCTTGCCCACTATAGTTCGCATACACATGTCTTGCACAGCCGCACCTGGTCCACTTTCACTATAAGACCCCAAAAAGGCATAATTTGTCAGAGTGTGTTGTATAAACAGTAAAATTCTACTTGGGCTCATCATGGTGCCCAAACAAGCACTGAAGGGAACGGTCGCTTCTGTTAAGGCTTGCGTAGGTCAACCCCACCGTGACCACCCCGGTTAAGGCTACGAGGCCACCCCCTAAATTGGCAATTCCAGCCACAGATAATGCCCGCACCAGGTAATTGAATCCGAGGGACGAAAAAGACAAACTTACGGACGATGCCATCCAAATGAGTGAATAGGTGCGAGCCTGGTATGTTTCAGCGACTCCCGTCATCACTGCGGTATCGAAACCGACGTCGCCGGACCCAGAAAACAACCCGATCATCACAGCCAACACGGCCCCCATGAACATATTTTCCGTGTGGCCGAAGGCAATCAGCCAAAGCCCCTCGGCGAACATCGCACAACCGGCGAGAAGCAACCATCTTCTGGCCGTATCAAGATACACCAAACGCATAGCGAACGTTGTAGCTATACCGCCGAGTCCGAGAGCACCAAATGTGACACTGATAGACAGGGCACCCGCATGCCACTGTTGAATGCCAATTAAGGCGTTTATTATGTTGCTGGCACCGCCGCCTAAACCCCATCCTGTGGCGGCAACCAGGGCGATGAGCGCGATCGGATTTGCTCTCCATGTTCTAATGCGATTACCCCCTAGTGGGGGATCGTGAGTCGTAACTCCCTCATCGCCCACTTCGGCTGCTTGTGCGATTGGAACTCGTGTCAGTGCAGCAAGACAGACAACTATCAGGAAATAACTCGCGGCTAAAGCCAAGATTAACACGACGACACCGGAACCGAGAATGATAAAGGGGCCAACTACCGTGCCTACGACCGTGGTGGCCGAACTAATCGCTTGCAGCTCTCCATTAATACGACCAATGTTCGTAGTCCGGAACGCAATGCTGATCCATGCGTTGCGTGCGGACGTATAACTGACGGACAAGATGCTTTCTCCCAATACCAGTGCAAGTAACCAGTAGGCCCGGCCATCAACAAAAAAGCCTACGGCCACGCCCAGGCTCAAAACAAATCGGGCAAGATCGACTCCTATCATAAACTTAATTTTGTGGGTCAGTCGGTCCACATAGGGGGAAACGAGAGGACCTACCACAATGAATGGCGTGAGACGGGCCACCCACACCCACCCAATAAGTCCATGCAGTGAATGGACGGCAAAATAAGATAACACCGACGTGAGCAAGACCCAGTTAGCCCATCCGGACAAGCTAGATGCGGTAAAGATTAATATGCGCGAGCGCTTTAAGTCAGCGTGTATCATAAGTGTTGATCACCGCCGGACCGGTAGGCGGTATCCTGATCGGAGGCCCCCCTAACGCCTCCGATAATCGAGCGACTCGTTCTAATATGCGGGCCTGCTTGTCCCCTTGAGCGATGGTTGGCAGTCCGTGACGCACCGGATGATCTCCGTGCAAGTCTAGGGCGAATAATTTTATGGAGGACGATTTGTGATCGATGTTTACGGTGGCCATCAGCCCCTCCCAAAACATGTCCTCTTCAAACTCTCGGGCCTGCCGAATTGCCTTTGCGAGTGCTAGAGGTCCCGCATCGTCAATGAGATTGAATTCGCGATATCGCTCGGCAGGTTGTACGAGGGCTAGGTCGTTAAAAAATAGATTCCCCAATCCGTAAAAAATTGGGCACCCTTGATGGATTTCTACGCCACGCAGTACATGGGTTCCATGGCAGACGACCATCGTTGCCCCTCGTTCCACAGCTTGGCGGCACAACGATACGAGAAATTCCGGCGGAGATTCCCAATCCGCAAATGAAATCTCGTGCGTATGGAGACTAAGGATTGTAAAGTCGGCGTGCAAGGACGACAACTCAACAGCATCTAGAATTCGTTTCGCATCTTCGGGATCAATCATCGTTTCAATACCATACCCATCGCTTGATTCATATTCCATACCTGCGTAAAACAACCGGTTGGTACTGAGAGCGTGCCCAATTTCGAGCGTTTCCCCGAGATTCTTGAGCACCTCGTAATCGGCCATTTTTACCTTGCATCTGATGCTGTGACCAATACCGTTAATCCCCGGACGACCCAGTACATCTCCTCGCTGTGATCCCGCTCGCTGTTCATCAGAAAATGTCGTCGTAGCAGCTACTAACCCGATGCGCACCGGACCTGTGTCATAAAATCGGGGCGTGCTGGCTTCTGCGAGGTTTTCTCCAAAACCCGCGTGCACAATACCATGAGTCTCGAGCGCTTCTTGAGTATCGCGCGCTCCTTCCAGGCCCCAATCTAATAAGTGATTATTGGCCAAACTAACAATATTAATTCCTATATTATGGAGGTCATTCACTAATCCTCGAGATGCATACAACCAACCACCAGACTGTGTTCCAGAAGCTGCGGTTTTTCTCTCAATAATGGGAGTCTCCACATTGCCAAACCCCACATCACACGCCTGGATAACCTCACTCAACTGTCGAATAGAGGGTATACCGGTAACTCGGCGTGAGAGAATGATATCTCCACCCAGGGCAAATCGAAACATGAGCGCACACCCACCTTTGTTTCATCTTAATGACGTCGCAAGAATCGGCGTAATGGCGACAAATTCATTATATGATAGCTGCCCGGGGGAAGTTGCGGTATAGACAGTCATTGGTCTGTCAGGCTAATCGATTGGGGACAGCATGGTGCCTGAGGTCTCGATCAGGGCTTATGTCAACTATTGTGGCCGTATGCTTTCTCGGCCTCGGGCACAATAAAGTATTAAGTGGTGTCGCCGGAGGCGCTTCCATTGCCAGATTATTTACTTGGGGATATGCATGGATTGTTGGGTTGTCTGGCCTCGTCATTGGAGGTTATGCTAATCGAATCAACAACACGAATGCCAGGGCGGTTTTTTTGGAGTCCATTTAAACTTTGTGTTGGGCAATTCGATTCTTTACGCGAATCAACCCTAAGGGAGAGAAATTAAGATGTCATGGGCACGCATGATCGTTTGGCTCATCATTATGATTGGTTCGGGTTATTTGTCGGTTACGAATTTGCGACTGCGCACCAATGGGATCACGATATTTTTAGGAGTGGCTATGGGCCTCTTGTGTATTTCCGCCGTCATTCGCATTGGCAATATCATGGGCTGGTGGTCGTTCATCTACAAAACACATTCCTGAGATCGTGATCTTGGTCTATTCACGGGTTCCTACCTCACGGTTCTCATCATCACCTGGGCCGATTTTCTTCACGCTAATATGGTAATCTGGCATCCTGACGGATTGTCTATCTAGGGTACACCCTAGCCATGTGTCAACCGGTCCGACATTTTCCGTTCGATTAGAGTCGATAAGGCTATTGCTTGACAGGTGCCGGGGAAGGTTATAGGCTTATTCCTGACACGGGGACTGGGAGGTGGCCGAATGCCGGGCTAACGCCTGGGCTATATTCGCGTGAGCAGTGGGGACCAGAACCCCGAACGGCAATTGGAACAGGTGCTCCTGGACCGAGTCTTCACCGATCAGGCCTCCGGCAAGGATGGGCACCGTCCGCAATTAGCCGCGCTGCTGGACTTCGTCCGGGACGGGGATACCGTGGTGGTCCACAGTATGGACCGGCTGGCCCGCAATCTCGACGATTTGCGCCGCCTGGTGAAAACCCTGACCGGGAAAGGGATCCAGATCGAATTCGTGCGGGAACAGTTGACGTTTACGGGAGAGGATTCCCCTATGGCCCATCTGCTCTTGTCCGTCATGGGAGCTTTTGCGGAATTTGAACGGGCTCTGATGCGGGAACGGCAACGGGAAGGCATTGCCTTAGCCAAAAAACAGGGGGTATACAAAGGCCGCCAACCCGCCTTGCAGCCGGTTCAAGTCGCGGAACTGCGGCAAAAAGCCCAAGCGGGGGCCAAGAAAGCCGTATTAGCCCGCGAGTATGGCATCAGCCGGGAGACGGTGTATCAATATCTCAGACGTTGACTATGGCGAATGTCTGCATGTCTGAGCTCACGACGTTTTAATCCATAAAATGGATCGGTTATCGAGGTTTTTCGTTCCATTACTACTGATACCCCAATTAGCCGCGCTCCTGGATTTCGTCCGCGACGGAGATACCGTGATGGTCCACAGTATGGACCGGCTGGCCCGCAATCTCGACGATTTGCGCCGCCTGGTGAAAACCCTCACGCAACGTGGCATCCGCATCACTTTTGTGAAAGAACAGCTCACCTTTACGGGAGAGGATGCCCCGCTGGCACAGTTGCTGTTATCTGTCCTGGGAGCCTTTGCGGAATTTGAGCGCGCTCTGATGCGGGAACGGCAGCGGGAAGGGATTGCCCTCGCTAAGAAACAGGGGGTTTACAAAGGACGCAAACCCTCTCTACGACCTGATCAAGTGAGACAACTCCGGCAACGAGTGGCTCAAGGGGAGAAAAAAGCCACACTCGCCCGGGAGTATGGCATCAGCCGGGAAACGGTCTATCACTATCTAAGAAGTTGATCATGGCGAATGTCTGCATGTCTGAGCTCACGATGTTTTAAGCCATAAACTGGATCGCTTATCGAGGTTGTGCGTTCCATTACTACTGATACCCCTACTACTATGCGATTGGACATATTATCCAGTCTATTGCCTATTTTGGCGCATATATCGGCTGTACTCGACCCTAGACTCTTATGGCGACCGATACGGAACGGTACTAACTAACCTTGCCCGGACTAATCTTTAAGAAGAATTTGTCGATGGGCTTTTTAATGGTAATCAGTTCGAGTTTTTGAGCCGATGCGGAACTCAAGGTGAATTTGATCGTAGAACCAGCGGGAATGGTATACGTATGATGATCGAGTGCGAGTCGAAATGTCTTGTTAACAAACTCCGCAAAATAGAAAGAGTTTTTGTTATGTCCGACATACTCAAAATACGCATGATGGGGAGGAATATGGTGCGAGATCCATAATTTTGCCGGGTTATACCCCGGCGGGGGAGTAAAATTACGACGACTGATCCCCGCATGGCCGCACCCAGCCAATAGGGTCATGACCACGACCAGCATACTTAATAAAAATGGTTGCTTGCTTGCCATGTGGATCGGGCCTCCTTGGTGTTGCTTCGAGTATGACAGGAAAATGCCATCGATCAAGGCATTGATGAGAAACAGAAGTAGGTCGTGACCGAACGGTCAAGTTTTCTTGATGGAAGAGTGATAAATTTAATATACATGCCAAAATTTTAATGGCGAGGAGGTTATTACCAATGCTACATCAGGTACTCGGCCGGGTCAGTCTCGTGATCACGTTGCTTTTGTTGAGCATTTCGTTGACGGCCGCTTCTTCATCGCCCGGATCTACAATATTTCCTTCTTTTCGCGTGGGTTCGGTCATTGTCACTCCTCCCCCCTCTCACCCGGGATTTAATCCGCTGACAGCGTCTAATGCTGCACTACGGGCTAATGGATATCCGGAAAGGCCTCACGGCACCAAGCCAAAGTGGTGGATTCAGGCGGTTTCCCATGCCCATTGGGTTTATCCGAGATTTACTTCTCATGCCCATCATCAGCCTGGCAGTCCTTCCGCCGTCAAGTCTACTGCATCCAATGCTTCGGGTTCTGACTCGTCAAACTGGGCAGGAAATATCGACAACAATGGTGGGCATTTTACATCGATTGTGGCCCAATGGACGGTTCCTAGTGCGTCGAGTCCTTGCGATACCAACGTGTATTCGAGTATTTGGCCGGGAATAGGCAGTGGACAATCGAGTTCTTCGACTCTTCTCCAGGCTGGAAGTGAACAAGATATCACGTGGGAATATGTTCAACACTACGGATATAAATCGTTTCCCACCTACTATTTATGGTGGGAGGCATATCCCTATAACGCACAACAGCAAATTAATATTGGGGTCAACCCGAGTAACAATATATTCGTCAACGTTGCGTATTACGGTAATAATACCGCACATTACTATGTGAAAAATAATACGACCGGAACAACAACAAGTTTTAATATATCTTTTTCCGGGGGATTTACCGGCTATAACGCGGAGTGGATTACGGAACGGACCGAAGAAAATGGTTCTTACCCGCCTCTTACGAATTTTTCTCAAATGAACTTTTCTGATGCCAATGCTGCACAAGGTAGTACCTGGAAGGGTGTTGGACAATGGAGTCACTACTTTTCCGTGATGCAGGATCCATTTAATGACGATACCGAGCAGGTCGATGCTTATCCGGGTGCAATCAGCGGTAATGGATTTCCAATTTATTGGAGCCATTATGGCGATTGGGATGCCCAAGGTACCTAAGACATCATATTTTACCTCGCCGCTCTATCGGACCGGCTGGTCTTTTTTGGCAGTGAGATGTGATTGCCGAGAACGATCCAGAAGAACAGGAGAAGCGTATCCAGTACAAGGATCTCGTGGTTACCATCATGATGGCAGAATGTCGTGGATATGACTCGTGTCATACGGGAGCTACGGGGTGAAGGGAATGAGATCAGCCGAGATGATTTACCCGCCCTCAGTTCAGGGTATGGGTAGTAATGGAAAGGTCGCCAACCCGCCTTGCAGCCGGCCCAAGTCGCGGAACTGCGGCAAAAAGCCCAAGCCGGGGCCAAGAAAGCCGCATTAGCCCGCGAGTATGGCATCAGCCGGGAAACGGTCTATCACTATCTCAGACGTTGACCATGGCGAAGGTCTGCCTGGCTGAGCTCACGATGTTTTACGCCATAAACTGGATCGCTTAGCGCGGTTTTTTGTTCCATGACTACCGATACCCCAGGATCATCGTCCCCCACGTGTAAGACGCCTTGCTGAATCCCTCTGTTCGAGGGGTTGGGCAAAAACACTCAGAATGTAACCAATAAGATTTTATAATCGTTACTTGAGTTTCGGTGCGCCAAGATAAGCTGACCGTCTCGAGCCGGTGCAATTCCGGCCTCCGCAAGGACTAGCCCTCCACGGAGAATCGAGTTTTGGGTCCGAGGCCGTGAGGTCTCGGGCTAAGCG
>JAKACM010000123.1 GCA_021821465.1 Bacillota bacterium | reverse complement strand
GGGATCAAACTTTGCGGGCCATCGCACGGGAATTAGTGGAGACGGTCCGGCGCAACACCGCCATTGACTGGACCGTGCGGGAGAGTGCCAAAACCAAGTTGCGAGTCATGGTCAAACATGTGCTGCGGCGGTACGGCTATCCGCCGGACAAGCAGGAACAAGCTACGCAAACCGTGGTGTTACAGGCGGAGATGATGGCAGGAAATGAAGAGATCAATGAATGAGCTATTCTAGTGACAAAAATTTGTGTAAAGCCATGTATCCATATCTCTTTTTTGCGATATACTAAGGAGGAAAGGAAACGGACGATCAATTTTGTGAGACGCCTAACTTCATGAAGGACATGAGGGGCTTTGATAAGACAATTTTTGCCCAGCTCTATGTTACTCAACAACGCTTTCAAGCATCGTGGCAGAACGCTGAGACTCCAGCCGATATTCCAAGACTGTTTCATTACAAGCCGCTCGGAAAGAAGCAAGGCAAGTGCACAACCTCGGAGATTAGGGCAGCGGGTGATAATTATCGGTTAACGTTATGCCGAGTGGATTCCCATGGTAAATCACTGCCCATAATGTACTGGGTTTCGGTTTGGAGAAAGCATTCAGATAACGATAAAGTCGAAGTCAATGCGGCTCGCGATGTTTGTAAGTCTCTATGTTTAAGGGAGGGTTGAGATGATGATTCGAAATGTGCCACAAGAAATTGTAAACGATGACCAAGCACTACGTGAATTCCTAAAGACCGATTGGATTTTGAGTACAATGCTAAATCTGGAAAAAGTTCGTAAAGATGGGCATTACTCTCAAAGGGATCTGGCACAACGCCTGGGTACAACCCAATCTGTTATCTCAAGAACTGAGAGTGATAGTACGGGGGCGATTTCGGTACGTCGTTACGTTGAGTGGCTATTAGCCTGTGACGTGGTGCCTACGGAACTTGCTATGGAACCGTGGCTTAAAGTAAAAACGCAAGCTTATATGACAAATAATTCTTCGCCTATTTGGGGAGAAAACTCGGCGCTGAATTCAAATTCAAGCCTGCCCGTTGAAGGTTCGCGATCCTCGCAAACTGTTGACAATCCCAATAGTAATGCATCTAATACGCCAGTGGTGGCGGCGTAATGACAAACTTAACATTACTTTCCGCCAGTCAGGCATTTCATTACCAACCAGATGACATTCGGCTCTCATATTTGTCGATGGCGAACACCTTTAACGCTATTCAGCACGTATTTCAATTTCGTTCAGCGAGTTTAGGTACGCCGCGCGCTACTTTTGGCCCGGTCGAGTTGACCAATCCCCCCGGTTTGCAATATGAATGGGGACAAGGAACCATAGATAATACAGTATTTCCAATTAGACTATTGACAATGGATAATCGGCGCGTTGTGTGGGAAATTGCGGGTGCCCACACGGAACATATTGACGGCTTAATGAGCCAGTTGCTTGAGGTCTGCAGTATGTTTCAACCGGAGGATGGCAACGCAACGCTAGGTCCATGGCAGTCAACGAGCTGGTTTTCCGAGTTATCGTTTACATTTGACGTGAGTATCGCTAGGTGGAAGGAGAAAATGGCGATTCTCAAAATAATCGATGACGCCCTCTATCAGGCGATCCCGCCAAACAAGCAAACCTTTCCATCGATTCATGTCCATAACTACTTAGAACAGGAACCATACCCAGGAGACTTTCGACCGTGGCATGGATCAAAATATACACTTTCGTTGCGTCAAGGAACAACCGTTGGAGAAAATACCTTTTATAGTTCAGCTCCGCTGACGACACATCAACATATTGCTCTCATAGAGCGTATTGAAAAATGCTTGCAAGGTTAATAGGTTTATTAGGTCGGCACGGATCTGGTTAAAAACGTGTTGACTTCCATCGTTTCGCTACGGTTACATTATGTAGGGTTGACCCTAAGATTGCAGAATCTACAGGTAAGTAATTTTTAGCAAGACTGCAAGAGAGCCCGTCCAAGATTTTGCTATGCTACGAAAAATGGCGTGTGGGAGAAGGAGAAAACATGGAACCACAAGCGTGCGAACACAATTGGGAAGACATCTCGGCGATAGAAAACGGCCATCCGGGATACACGGACGTTCGGTGTCGCCGATGCGACATCACCACGACCATCCCCTGCCCGGGTCATTTATGGCAAGAAGCCCGTATCAACGATAATACATTTCTTCGATATTGCGATCGCTGCGGACTCCAAGAAACGATTTCGCGATAGCGTACCGTAAACGGTCACCATTGACTACAATCCGTTTATCACGCTGCAAGGTATTCCCCTGGAAGCCTATGAATACGTGGTGAACGGCAAATCAGCGTTGGAGTGGGTCATGGACAGGTTCAGGTCAAGACCGATAAAGACAGCGGGATTGTGAACGCTCCCACTGCCTGGTCGGATGACCCGCGTTATATTGTCGATTTGGTGGCCCGCGTCGTCCACGTCAGCATGCAGACGTTGGGATTGTGACGGAGCTGCCAAGGTTGGAGTTTGATGGGTGACAGCCGAACAAATGCGGTCCGCTGTTAAGTCGTTCCGAGTAATCCAAGCATCATAAAATTATTAACACTGAGAACAATCGTTCTTTTGATCGAAAGATGACATTCGATTAATCTATTCCAATAACGAAAGGGTAAGGCAATTCATTATGTAAAGGAGATACGACTTGTCGGTTAATATTCAATGGAGTAGCTGGTTTATCGGATTCGCGACCCTATTTGCGGTGCTGGTGGCTTTAAAACAGGCCAAGGCAGGGGAAAAGATTGCACTCCAGACGAGACACGATGCCGTCCGCCCGATGGTATTGCCAATGTCCGCCAAACTTATCCCGGATCCGGGTAATATCTCGCATCCTAAAATAATGCGGATCGAACTTCTTATTCGGAATATGGGAGTAGGACCAGCTTTGAACTTGAGGGTAAGTTATAAGATAAGCCGGGTGTCCATCAACGGCGAGTTGGATGGCGAAATTCATGATGGTTCTGTCATGGGTCGGTTCCCTCTAGCTATGAAGAATTGGGTGCTAGGAGTGGAAGATCAAAAATGGGTGGGTAATCAAAATGACCTGGAGTACGAACTACAGACCACTGACGATTACATTGAAGGCAAAATAACCTACGCCTCAGTGTTTGAAGAGGATAAACCGGTTGTGCAACCGTTTTGGTTTGTGGTCAATGCGAAAATGGCACAGTCGATTTCTGCCATATCTGTGAACCTGGGGACACGGCCCTCAACTCCGTGACCAAACATCACCCAACGGATGGCCTACCGACACGCTTTGACTTTTTGCAATGCGAAGGACTTCTGTATTGTGGTGGTGCGCCGTACCCCTTTCTGCACCAATCCATTACATATTTGGGCTATGTGCAATCTAAGGTTGGAATTTCCCGTTTGTGAGTCCACACCGCCATCGTCGGCAATTTCGGCCAAGGTTGGAATGTACGGTCCGTACTCGACGGTTTGTTGCCCCCGCTGGTTGGAATTTTCGAATACGGAACGATCGATCGCACTCAACAGCCAGGTCTCGCTGGGGCGGGGAAAGGCCGGTGCTATTTGTCGCAGGCCAAGACATAATGTCAGCCTTATTCCGGTTTTTAGTTCCAATCTATGATCTCCGGGCGTTGCGTCGGTTCCAGAGCATGGAGGGGCTCTGTTACCGAACTAAGGGGCCGAGTTTAATGGCAGCGTCGAGCGCCTGGGACACGGCCCATACGGTCCCACCATCGGTCAGCATGGTCAATTCCAAGGGCTCGCCCACGCTGACCCCGTGGCGTCGAAACGCCTCAGCCACCTCGGTTGCTTTGGCCTTGAGTTGGGCTTCGTAATCCCGCAAGTTGTAGACGATGCGGTTGCATGTGTCGACCGCGCAGATGCCGACGCCGGACGTGGTAAGCCCTCCGCCCGGCGGCATATATCCGACCCCGTCGACTTCAATCAGCGTTAAGACACCGAATTTTCTGAGCTGGGCATGTTCTTGCTCTGTAAACGTGCGATCCACTCGACCTGGCAGCCGATAATTGACGATCGTGTCGGGCCAATTGCGATGGACAATTTCCAGCAGCCGCTTCCGCGTCCATTGTTGGTGCAGCACGATTTCAATAAGGTAGGCGTTGCAATCGTCGAATCGGGCCATGAGTACCTCTTTCGTCCGTTCGACAAACGCCGGCTTCTTGCGATCCGGGGCTGTACCGAGGTGCAAATGATAGATGCCCCAATCATTCAAGAGCCCGTCGTTGAACGAGAGGTTTTCCAGCCACCAACTGAGATGCGATGTTAAGTCGTCTCCCATACGGATCTTGTCCTTGAGCGCCTCAAATCCTGCGACTAGATGCGTGGGACACTGAAGTTCGGGCGCAACGTGCACCTCCCGGGGCCCTTGGGGAATCTGACGCATCCGCCAATTCACGTAACGAATGCACAGGTCGTTAGGATCCATGGTCGGATCGATCGAGGCATCAATCTGTTGTAGTTCGTGCAGCACCACGCGGTACCAATCGCCCAGAAAATCGCAAGTAATATTCATTCGTTCAGTCTCCTTTTCTCTTTTGTCTGGCAACATCCGGCGGCGGTGGACGAGGCCTTCGTGGTAGCAGCGTAAACTGTGCCGACTCCCATCACCACGGCAACACTTGCGCCGAGAATCCCGTATTTCACTACCACATCATGACTCAGCGGTACCCACTTTCAATCAGTGAGCCAAACGTCGCTTGGTGCCACTAAGTTTTAGACGCACTATTTGAGGCTTCCATTAATCACTATATCAGCAAATTTTGCTAAGTCTCTATCCGGCCCGAATGTGCATGAAGGACCCCCATATCAGGCGGACGCTCCAACCACGTTTTGCACGCTACAGGGGATTATTCGGGCAACCCCTTCAACCAGGTTTTGCACAAAACAGGCCGAAGCACTCGCGAGGGGAAAGGCGACGATCCAACCATAGATTGCAAATAGCCCATATTTGATAACCCTCTGTGGCATCTACTTTATAGGGTCGGGTTCGACGTCTTCCAATGCCCACCGTCCATCGGCAAGACGATGGAATCGAGGATCTTCAGCCAAAACCCGGTTAAGATACGATGCGAACCGTTCGTTGCGAGTATGGTATCCCGATTGTTGGATTCGTCGGGAAAGCTTATCGGCAGACAAAGGCTCTGCACTTCGCATGAGAACATGGAGGGCATGGTCTTTGGCCGATTGTGCGGGCCGATGTACCACGAGTCAAGTTGATCCCGAGCTCTTTGTTCCATTGCTTTTGCATCTTCTAGGGTATCGATAAATGTTTGTATTGCCTGTGCGATGGGTTCTTTGTTGTTCTGATATGCTGTGCCCAGGGCCGTTTTACCAGTTTCCGCTTGATTCAATATCCACGACCGACTTTTAGGGATCGCGAACACAATAATTAGAGCTAGTCCCAATAGGACTTTGAGCCATGTCGGGCTTTTTCTAATCGAGTTAACCAGAACCTTGCCCGCATGAAATAGACCATAGGTGGCCCCCGTGGCCCCCAGTCCGAATGCTAACCCCATCGTTTCCAAGCTAACCCGGATGGATTGTCCAGTATGGTAGTTCCTTAAGTCCATCCACGATTGAATGGGGTCTTCCGCAGTTATGTTCAACGATATAAGATCTTTATCTCGAGACACGAGATAATCCGGTCGGAGACCAAATAACGTCTGCAAAAACGGGATATCGTCGGGATACCGTGTCTGAAGTTGTGACTCCAAATGTTCAGGGGCTGGCATGTCCAGGTCAGGAACGACATGCAGAAGAAGACGAATCGTCTGGGTCCATAATTCAATCATCCTAGTCTCGATGATAGGATTAGCTTTGGCGACGTCTCCAATATGTTCCTCAACTTCCGCTACACCAGAGCGCGGAAACCAAATGACGACCTTATGGGACTTAGCAAGCTGCACTAATATGGTGTCTTTGTCGTGTTTCGCCATCCACGCTAGATTCTGGAGGACAATGTTGGTATCAACAATGACCGCGTGACGGAGATAAGGGATCAGATCATTCAGCACCATGCTATCCTGAAGAGCTTTGCCATAATCAGTCCGCGATCTTGTGAAGTCGATCCTGTCTACAGTCATCTCTAATCACCTCGCCGAATACTTCGACACAATAGGCTAAAACTCCTCTGATTCACCAAACATGTGGTACAGTCATCGGCCACATGCCGGTTGTGAACTCACACCGTTAAAATCACGGCAATCGATAGCCCCTCTCCCAATGGGACGCATAGTGCGTTGTCCAGTCAAAGATACGTTTTGTGATTAAGCAACTGCGCGTGGATTTCATCTAGCTATCGCTTCAATCACTGGCTATGGTTGATCTTCTCAGATAAAGGAATTCGCTTACAGGAAAATGTCCCACCATGGTCAGTAAATTGTTTCTCTTCCCCTGCTAAGGCATCATACATTGCCGCAATTATCTCCAGGGCATCCGCTTTCTTGCAATGTGCTCCATCCGCCTCCGTTTCGATTATATAGGCTATTTCACAGTCGCAGGCTGTCATGAAACGATAAAACCGCCCGTGCTGGGCCTCGACTACCAGGGCCATGGGATAAAAGACACAATGTTTGCCACATAGCACGGGGAGTCGCACCATGGAATTTACAACAGTGCTTGGCGGAAGATTTACGGTGGGATCCCATGGCAAGATTTGTCTATGTGGGTTATTAGCGCGGAAATGTTTCCCTTTCTGGAAATCCCGTAATTGCGTTCGAACTATTGATTTCCCGGCCGGCCAATATATCGGTTCACCGTATGGCCAGATCGGAGCCAGCTCTGGCAAAGAGCCAAGAGAAATTTCTGAGTCTGGATCTGTGAAACGCACACCTTGGATCAGTGCTTCTCCTAAGACTATCGTAAACACATAGGCCTGTGGTAATAAGGGAGCGGGCTGGTTCGTGGCTGTAATAACCATGGGTGTTACCTGGGTCGACAGCATCGGGTAACTGCCTGAATAATGGCCGATCCAAGCCTGTACATGTGCAGGTGGCATTTTTTCCTTGCGACCAGCAAAAAGAGCGGTGTACTCCGTAGGGGGTAACCCACGGCCGTCTTCACGATCTTGCGGTGGTAATAGCAACATGGAAACAATGGATGTCTTGAAAGCCCATTCGGCAAGAATCGGCTGTGTTGTGGGTTCGATCAAGGTTTGTCTGCCCAGTATCATGGAGGCCAGGATAGGCTGAACTGATTTCTCTAATTCGCTCATCCAGCCGTTATTGCACTGAGCACAGACAGACTTAACCGTCATATTCAGCGGTGGTAGCGGTCCACGAGTATCAGGTAATCGGTTCAGCGGCCCGGTTTCCATGCGGACTGGGTCGTTGGGCAGACCAAGAGTCGATAGCCACGCAGGCCACACATGCTCCCGAGTCAATGCGCCGGAAGCGCCGCAAAAAATACAGACCCTCTCCATACAACACCTCCCTGTCTCAACAATTTAACATACTTGCCTGTACCACAAACGAGTTCCTTTCTGATACACGCAAACGCGCCGGAACAGGGACCGTCCCGTGCGGGTTTCCGGGCCATTCCGGATACCCCCCTTTCTGGCACAGGGGATGGGGTTCCGTCAGTGACGGTCGATGTCGAATCGTGTCAGGGAAAAGTTGTCGGAGAACGGGTCGGAACCGGTTGCGGGGGTAAGATCGTCCGTGAGACACTGGAAAAGAATTGGGTGAGTGCTTCCCCGCTCACCCCCAATAAAGGAGGAGTTCTTGCGTATGAAAGTCACCATGTTGAGTCTGATGGCGGCCATCCCTCTCGTCACCCTCTCGGTCGGATCGGTTCCCGCCTTTGCCCAATCCCCCGCCAACGTAAGCCAACAGTTATCTCAGCGGTCATCCGTAACGCCGAGTACGTCCTCTGCTATAGCATCCTCACAACCTGTGGTCAGTCACAATTTACCAGTCGCTATCGCAAAAAAATTACCCATGACCCCGACCAACCTCCAACAAACCATTGGCATAGTCAATCGGTACATACGACAGAATGCCCAAGGATTGGCCTATATCCGGGTTGCACAACTGCGGCAAGCCGGCCTCTCTCCGCAAGAAATTCGATGGGCTCAAGCACAAATAAAGCATTATAATAATAATATTCTACGAGGCACCTTGACACCTATTCGTTCATCCACTAGTACCGCACCAATGAGTATACCGCAGACGTCAGCTGGTAATACTTTTAGCAGTAGTGCCGTAACGAGTATGAGCACAGGAAATCTTGCTTATGGATGGTTTACTGCAAATCGACCATATCACTATACCCAAGATTTTTGGTGGGGCCAATCGTTAATTTTGAATGAACTTGCCACCTCAAAAATGGAAGGAGCCATCTGGATGATTGTTGGCGGAGCCACCATCGCGTCAGCTGCAGCGACTAAATTATCGTTTATTCCTTATTCGGCTGCCGTAGCAACTCTACTGATCGTGGCGGCAGGAGGTTATACGGTAGAAGCCGGGTGGATGGAACAGGCCGATAATGGTTTTGGTGTGCACCTAAATTCAACGTGGACTAGTGTCCCTTTGGGCATTTACGCCAATACACCATAATGTTTTTGTCACTAAGGGGGAGAATATTGTGCTTTGGGGAAACTTCGCAGCGATGATTGCATTTGCCGCTTTCATTCCGACGGCAAAGAAACCGTTTCCTAATGAATCGAAAAAATATCCCAATCCTTTATGGGCCATTCGCATTTGGCAGAAAATGCCATGGATTGCGGCGATGTTTTCGGCTGTTAATGGGATCCTTTGGATCATGCAATTGGTCAAAGTTCATCATTAATTCAGTAAGATAGCAAATGGAACTGTGACACCGGTTCATATCGCGAACAGCACGAATCCTGTCAGTGTTTCACGTACAGCCACTGATATGGCGGCTAACACGGCCATTGCCAGCATGAGTACAGGAAATTTGTCGTATGGTTGGTTCGTTGCGTCGACACCCTATAATATCTACACGGCAAGTTATTGGTGGGGTCAATCGACGATATTTAACGAACTCACCCCTTCCAAAATGGAAGAGGTTTTGTCGGTACTGGATGGTACCTCGGCAGGAATTGCGTATAGAGCGACTAAATTATCGTTTATCCCGTACGCAGATGCCCTAGCATTCGTCACCAGTGTGGGTGCAATCGGTTTTACCATTGAGGCCGGGGCCATGCAAGCAACTGACAACGGGTATGGTGATCATTTTAATGAATTATGGTCTGGGGTTCCTCTAGGTATTTATGCTAATACACCCTGATGAGACCGTCGCGGGTAATAGAGAAAGGGGGCAAGGCATTACTGTGGGCAAACTTTGGGGCAATGGTGATGCTCGGCGGAGTACTACTCCCCATGACCGTTAAAGAATACCCCCGTATTCGGACGAAGTACCCAAACACATGGATTGCAAAAGGATGGAAGGTTGCTCCATGGCTTGTCGGGTTCGGAGCCATCTATAGCGGCGTCGTTTGGTTGACCCTCTTATTGCGTTAAGGCGAGTACCTTTCTCTGCCATAACGAACCGATCTCGCCCAACCCTCCCCTCTATCGTCCGGGAGTTCATCGGCCCTGTCTTATGCAGGGTCGACGAGGCGTGCTAGAGTTAAATGATCCCCGCCCTAGCAACGACCAGATCCCATCCGACATAGACCCATAAAACATCTCACCGGCCTCCTTTCAACGCTTTTTGCAGCGTGGTCACACTAACCCCGGCTTGTTGGGCCGCTTGCCGGTAGCTCAGTTGATGTGTTTGGACCGCCTGTACGGCCTGCCGGAGCGCTTGGGCGCGAACCGGATCGGCCCCAATCGGGGGGCGGCCAATGGCCTTGCCTTCCCGTTTGGCCCGATCCATGCCGGCTTGCACCCGTTCTCGAATCAGTTCCAATTCAAATTCGGCCAACGATCCCAAGATATTCATCAAGAGCCGGCCCGTGGCCGTGGTGGTATCGAAGCCCTCTTCGGCACTCAAGAATCCGACGGGAATCGCGTCCCAGGCGCTCAGGGTGTCTTGCATGTGTTTGACACTGCGAAAAGCCCGATCCAGCTTAAACACCAGCACGCTCTGAAAGCGTTTTTTAGCCGCGTCATCCAACAGCGTCCGCCAGGCGATCCGGTGGCCGAAGTCATTGGCCGCCGCGGTATCGATGTATTCTTGGATAATCTGCCAATCGGGATGCCGGGCTACCGTATCCCGGAGGCGGAGCAGTTGCGTTGCCGGGTTTTGGTCTTTGTCCCGCGTGGAAACCCGGGCATAGAGCGCGATGCGCATAGGGATTCTCCTTTCTGCGGTGAGTGGTGCAAAATTTGCACCACTGCCTGGACTCACCAGGGACATTAAATTAGTCTTCTGTAACTTCGGTCGGTTTGATCCGGACGACGACCGCCTCATCCTCAGTCAACCCTTCGGCCGCTTGGCTGGCCTCGATCAGACTGAGGCACAGGTTAAACATTTTTGTGCGGAACATTTCGAAACTGCCTCGCTCTTTCGCGTCGCGTTTCAATTGTTGACCCCACGCGCGGTATAAACCCGCCTCGCCATAATCGTAGTGAGCCGCCGCAATCAAAGCTTTCCCGGCTTTCTGCGCCATCGCGATTTCCTGCCGGACCAGGCCGGACAATTGTTCCAGATCCGCGATGGCGGTTTGCAGGGCTTTCACAGCCTCGGGATTCGGGACGTTAGAATTTGTCATGATAATCATCCTTTCTGAGTGGGTTGGTTGATCCCAACACAGCCTCCCCCATAAGGGGAGAGACCAGGGGTTCGGGTTCAGTCCTCTTGGGCGGGAACGGATCCTAATGCAATGGGGGTCCACAGGGTGTCCATCTTGTGCATGAATACCGCGACCGTCAATTCCGCTGTGGCTTCGGGCAGCGCTAACCCGTTTTTCGCCAGTTCTTTAGCGGTATGACCGACCGCTTCATGAATCATCTGGCGCAGACTCCGCTCTGCGGCCCACACGACCACGGCGTGCCGGGTCTGATCCGCAGCAAACAGATCCCGACCCTGTTTCATGAGGGCCCATTTGTCGAGCAGGGCATCCACTTGAAACAGTTGGATCAGCGGCCGTCGATCCCCGGGATGGGCGACACCATACTGAATCGCTTGGTTTGTCAGGGTTTTGGGCGACGCTCCGCGGGAAAAAGCATCCCAAGCGGCCTCCACGGCGATCAACTGGGCCCAGACCATTCGGTCTGCGATCGGCAAGTGGTGTCGCCAACGGGTCGCGGCTTGCGTCAGTCCTTGAGCCCAGGGCTCTAAGGGCGTTTCGTGAAACAAGGCCGTGCGGTTTCGGATTTGGGCCAGGATCAAGAGCGTTGCCTGCTCTAAGCGGGCTTCGGTAGCGGATTCACTCGGATTCAGCGAGAGCGTGTGTTCGGCCATCGACCTGTCCTCCTTCGTTAATTTGAGACGTGGATGCGGTAATATCCAGGATTTGTCCGGCTGTCACGTGTTTCTTAGAGGCCTGCGGGTCGAGTTCCAATCCGCGGAGTCCGGCTGCGACCGATTCCAGCATGCCGGCTAATCCCTGCACGTCATAGTACAGGCCCCAGTTCAAGGAATGACGCGGATGTTCAGCCATTCGTTGCCACTCGCTGAGAATGGGCCGGGCCCGTTTGGTGGCCTCTTGGACGAATTGGCCCAAGGCGGCTCGGTAGCCCGTTTGCTCTGCGGTGCTGCGATACACGGCGGCCAAGGCCGCCTGCGCGTCTTTCAGGGCCTTCTCGGCTTCTCGGCGTTGGTGTTCGATCTGATCCAAGTCGCGGTGCGCCTCTCCGACTTGGGTCAAATCCGCTAAACGTTTTTGGGCTGCGTCCAATTGACTTTCCAACGCGGCCAGCTTCTCGGCTTGGGCCGGATCGGGGACGGGTTTCTCCACTTCGACGACTTTCTCCACAATCCGTTCGACCGGGCCTTGGGCCTGCAAGCGGGCCAAGGCGTCGGCATAATGTTGGCGCGTCTCTTCGGCGGCCTCCAGTTGAGACTGTAAAGACTCGACGAGGGAAGAAGACGATTCGCCCTCTTGCTCCGCAGTCTCAGTCCTCTGCAACTGGTTTTGGAGGTCATCCCGCTCAGCTTCTAAGGCCGCGATATGGGCTGCCAAGGCCGCGGTATCCGGGGCTTTTTTGGCGGCTTGGATGGTCGTGCGTTTAAGGTCAGCCACTGCATCTGCACCAATAGCATCAACCAACGCCTGTTGTTGGGCGATAGTCATCGCCGCCAGTTCACTTCCGTTGGATGCTCCTAACCGTCCTGCACTCACAAGTTCTTGCAGGGGCAGGATAAGTTTGTTGAGACGGTTGAGTTGTTTGGCAGTTTCGGGTTCCACACCAACTACTCGGGCTATTTCGGTAACTGTTACCGAGTTTGACGTTCCTTGCCCTTCGCCCTTTGGTCCGGGTTTAATCCCATACTGCTCCTTGAGCCGCTTAATCAACCGGGCCTGTTCCATGGGATTCAGTTGGCGGCGCAGCACATTATCGGCAATCATCCGACTTTCGGCTTCGTCCGCATCGACGTTTTGGATTTCGATGGGGACACTCTCGAATCCTAGGACTCACGACGAAATAACTTCGTTATTTAGGGACTGAGGTTTAATGATGTAATTCCACTCACCATGGAATGATTCCGGTACTAAGTCCAAATGCGCCAAGGTCTCATCGTCGACCGGGATGCCG